>JANXNM010000622.1 GCA_025354065.1 Synechococcales cyanobacterium 340R_concoct_173_sub
ATTAGTTTCAAGCTGTTGTACTTGATCCTGCATTAAGGCAATCAAGGGCGATACTACAATGGTCAATCCCGGTTTTAACAAGGCGGGCAATTGGAAACACAATGATTTGCCGCCGCCTGTCGGAATCAGAACCAATACATCCCGATCGTTCATCGCCGACTCAATAATATCCCGTTGTCCAAACCGGAAACTATCATACCCAAAGTAATGTTTTAGATATGTTTCATAATGAGTATCAGCAGCGATCGGGTTCATGGTGCCAGGATTTATTGATGTCGTAGTAGTACAAATTCACTTATCAAAAGTGACTCATTAAGCATACCCGGAAAGGTTAATCTCTAAAGAAACTAAGTAACCCTCTTGCCAAACAATGCTACAAGATTGTAGTATACAGATGACACGATTTGATACTGAATAAGTATGCCCAATAAGTCGTGTGGAAATTCTTCATTATCGATTGAAAATCTTTCATTTTCAGAGGCTATTATGTCTTCCTTATTCGACCTAAACAACGCAAATAATCTATATTTCTTAGTCAAAAGATTATTTTTGTTGCGTCCAGAGATGGATATCTTAGCGTCAGAGATTGTGGGCAATGTGAAAAAAGTAGTAAGACTATTCTACGATTCTCCTGTATATTTTTCCGATGGAAAATCAATAATTGTTATGATCTCAATAAGTTGGGTTTCGGCAGATTAGTCCAATCGTGGCCGATAACCGATCGACTCCAATCCAGTCTTGGAAGCAGTCATGGCATATTATTCTTTGCTTTGACATAAGGAAAAAAGCGATCGTATCTGCGTTTGATCCCCTGCTCCTAAGGTCACGAATAGTGGATTTTTTAGGAATATTTTAAGTTGTGATGAGGAGTATTCTAGATGCAAACTCTACACCGTCCCACCTATTCATCAATTCTTCAAAACACAGTCGTGGTGTTCTCTAAAAACTATCTTCCTGTGAGTCGAATTCCGATGAAACGGGCGATCGTCCTCCTAGTCACTGGGCAGGCGGAACCGATCGATTTAGGGGATTATGCGCCGGGAAGTTCACAGGTGTGGGAAGTGAATTCTCCTAACCTCGTACTACAAGTTCCGGAACATATTCGCCTCACGATCGGCAATCCCGAACGGCATTGGAAGGTGCCCCCGGTGAACCGTCGCAGCGTACTTCAGCGGGACAACCATACTTGTCAGTACTGTGGCAGTAAAAAGCATCTCACCCTTGATCACGTCATTCCACGATCGAAAGGGGGGCAACACACCTGGGAAAATGTCGTGGCTGCTTGCTTGTCTTGTAATGGGCGCAAGAGCGATCGGCTGCTTCATGAAACTAATTTTCGTCTTAGGTATAAGCCAAAAGCCCCCTTACATCCGGCAGTGACCTTTGCAGAAGATTTCTGGTCTGGTCGATCGGCCTGATCCCTATTAATAAGACAGGCCCGATCCCCATAACTCCCTTAGAACCGGAAATGAGAACAATTTGATCAACTTCATGCAGAGACTAAAAATACTGCTTAGTCACCCTACCTTTGGCGCAGCCTCCCCGTAGGCCGTAGAGGATTAGGGGAATCGAATTAAACTTCGTAGCGAGAAAGCCAATGTTAAAACTCACCTATACTGATGTCGGGTTGAATCTTCAACATATTACTAATCCGGTCAATAATCTGGCTAGTAATCATATTGAAACCCTTGTGTCAAAAAACTGCCCAATTCGATCGATCGCTATCTTCAAAACCTTCACCTCATGTACCAGTGCAAACCGCACATAGCCTTCACCCGCTGCCCCAAAGCCAATTCCAGGCGACACAATCACACCTGTCGCTTCCATTAAATCAATACAAAATTTCATCGATTGTTGTGAATAGTATTCATTCACTCGATCGGGAATTTTCGCCCAAATATACATAGCCGCATCCGGCATCGCAACCTCCCAACCAATCGCACTCATCCCACTTACAAAGGCAATCGATCGTTCCTTAAAAATCTGTACAGTATTACGAACATCGTCTTGCGAACCTGTTAGCGCTAAACTTGCCGCATTCAAAATTCCACGATATTGATTAAAATCCACCGTAGCTTTGATTTGACGTAATGCTTGAATGAGTTGGAGATTACCGATCGCAAATCCAATGCGAAACCCGCCCATATTGTAGCTTTTAGACAATGTAAACAATTCAATGGAACAAGATTTATTTAAATCAGCTTGGAATACTGAAGGGACGGAATCATTAGTAAATACCAAATCGACATAAGGGAAATCGTGAACCAAAACCAAATTATGATTTTGGCAAAACTCTACAGCATCCTGAAAAAAAGAAAGCGGCGCGATCGCACTAGTCGGATTATGGGGATAGCTAAGAACCATCATGCGAGAACGTTTTAAAATATCTGGTGGAATGTCTTGAAATAGGGGAAGGAAATTTGTTTCAGCCGTAATAGGCATGGGATGAATGCGACCGCCCGCAAGATGAACTCCGCCGGAATGGGATGGATAACCGGGATCAAGAAGTAATGCATAGTCTCCCGGATTCAATATCGCTAAGGGTAAATGGGCCGTACCTTCTTGAGAACCAATCAGGGGAAGTACTTCAGTTTCAGGATCGATCGTAATTCCAAATTTCTTCTCATACCATTTCGCCGCTGCCTGACGAAAATCTTGAGTGCCATTAAAAAGTAAATAGCCATGGGTGCTGGGGTCTTGAAGCGACTGTGCGATCGTATTTAAAATGTCGGGACTTGTAGGTAAATCTGATGACCCGAGGGACAAATCAATGATAGGTAAGCCAGATTGTTTGACACGAGCTTTAGCCCGATCGGTGTCGGCGAAAACGTTCTGTTGTAAGGGTGTGATGCGATCGGCAAATTGCATAGTAAATACGAAGATGTAATTGTGGAGATGTATTGCGCGGAGGATTTGGTATTAGAATAAACCTAATCCTCGACAGAATCACCATGCCTAGCAAAAGAAAATTTGTATTGGATTGGCTCAGCCCAATCAAACCCTTGACATTCATCCTGCTGCTCGGACTAACGGCTTGTGGGGCAGAGACCGAAGGTGAAGTGACAGGCGGCGGTGGGCAGCGCAATCGGATGGGGGTTGTGCAGGCGCGTGGAGAGTTGCAATGTGGCGTGAGTGGTGAATTGCCGGGGTTCAGTTTTGTGCAGCCCAATGGGGACTATGTGGGACTGGATGTGGATATTTGTCGGGCGATCGCGGCGGCGATGTTTAATGATGCAAAAGCGGTGGAATTTCGGAATTTGAATGCAAAGGAACGATTCACTGCCGTCCAAACTGGGGAAATTGATATTCTTAGTCGAAATACCACTTGGAGCACGAGCCGCGATACCAGTGTAGGGCTGGAATTTGGTCCTGTAGTGTTCTATGACAGTCAAGCTATCATGGTGCGTAAGGGTGAAAAAATCGAGAAGCTAGAAGATCTAAGAAATAAATCAATCTGTATTCAAATTGGAACGACGACTGAACAGAATTTAACAGATCAAATGCGGAAACGGGGTATTCCATTTAAACCGATCGTCTTTGAAGAAATTAATACGGTTTTTAGTGCCTATTCTGAAGGTCGCTGCGAAGGGGTTACAGCCGATCGATCGCAATTAATTTCCCGTCGTACCAAGCTCGCCAAACCTGATGCTCATGTAGTTCTAGCCGAAGCCCTTTCTAAAGAACCTTTAGCGCCTGCTGTGGCTGATGGTGATTCGCGGTGGCAGGATTTAATGAAATGGACAATCTATGGTCTAATTGAAGCCGAAGAACTCGGAATCACCTCTCAGAATATTGATCAAAAATTACAGAGTAAAGATCCCACGGTACGTCGGTTGTTGGGCGTTGAAGGAGATTTAGGTAAAGGATTGGGATTGTCGAATGATTTTGTGGTACGGATGATTCGGCAGGTGGGAAATTATGGGGAGATTTACGATCGAAACCTGGGTAGTAAAACACCACTGAATTTGCCTCGTGGCCAGAATGATTTGTGGAACAAAGGCGGTCTGATGTATTCGCCACCATTTCGCTAAATTCGGTCAATTGATTAGCTAATTCAGTTTATACGTGAATTGGTACTGTTAGATTATGTCAATAGTTGGGAAAACAGTATGTGGAATAAGTTGGTTTTTTTTTGAAATTAATTTAGCGTGTTGTGGATAAAGATGTCATGGATGAAGAACTTTCTCAATTTAAGGACAATGAAAACACTCTAGTTTGTATAGGTAAATTTGATGCGGCAGGGTTCCCGATCGTGACATCACGCCACTTAGGATCGCTGGCAACGGCGACATTACAGGCGTTAGGGTTAGCGGCATTACTAAGTCAAACGATTCAGCCAGAACCATTACAAAGGATTTTGATGCGGCTAGACGACGGCTCCATTGTGCGCATCGAACCCAATGAGAACGGTTACATTGCCTATCTTCAGATGCCTACAAATAGGGGCTAGATATAAGTCTCAGGTTGAAATGGCGCAATATCTTCGGTGATAGTGAGTCCCCGATGTTCTAGAAGCTGTCTTACACGATCGTCGGGGAGAATACGAAGGTGGGTAGTGGTCATCTCTAAAGCGATGCGACGACTGCCGAGATGATAAGCGGCTTGCAGGAGCGCAAGGGGGAAAAGAGAGGTGATGGTGAGGACCGATTCTTTTTTAGCTAGGACTTGTATTAATTCTCCACTAGAAGCTCTAAGCCAATCCCCTTCCTGGAGAATAGTTCCTCGGGGAAGCTTGAGGGCGATGGGTGATCCCTGGTCCGAATAGCCACGTAAAGCAATCTGAGTCCGTTCTTCAGAGGTAAGGGAGAGGGTCGAGGTTGGCTCTAGGCGGTCTTGGTGAGAGAGGCGATCGGTAAAAACAATAGTCACAATATTTAGGAAAACCCTACTAATTAAGAATAACGGGCATTTCTAACTTTAAACAAGATCCTAAGCTTTGTGAAGTTACAATACTCCAAGTCCCTCAAGGCGACAGCATGATCTGTCGAAGTTCTTCCTAAGCACATCTCTACGCGATGCGATAGGTTTCGTCAACTTAAGCAGTAAACTAAACTAAAGAACTAAATTAAAGATTTTGAACTAAAGATTTTGAATAGGGCTACAAAATGACAGAATTGATGGATGCAGAATCGGTTTTAACGGCAGCAGCAGGAACATCGCCTCGGCCAACGGCAGCAGCAACCGTGATGGCTCTTTTGCAAACCGAAGAATCTATTCGACAAACCCGATCGCAATTCATAGAATCGGATTTACTCGGTAATTGGCAACTGCATTTTGTTTCAGCCGGAAAAGTAAACTTAATTTCTAAACGGCTTCGAGGCTTTTTTCTGCCATCATTCTTACCAGCACAAATCGGATTTCATCGCAACGATACAGATGATTCTGCTCCCCTGTGTGTGACAAATCAAATTACGATCGGTCTCATTAAACTCAAATTTACTGGCCCTGCCCGATTTGAATCAAAAAAGAATTTATTAGGGTTTGATTTCACACACTTTGAAGTGATTGCATTGGGACAACGAGTCTATGAAGGCGCTGTTCCTAGTTCTAGAACAAACCAAAAATTTCAAGATATTCCGATCGGGAAACTTCCATTTTTTGCATTCTTTGCCGTGACAGATGGCTTCATTGCGGCACGCGGTCGAGGCGGTGGACTGGCGATGTGGGTAAAACAGATTTAAGCGGATTCTATTGCCACTGCACCCACAAATCCGATCGCAGTAGAATCCAAACAAGTCAAATTAAATCGAGTGAGGTTAAAGATCCGATCGCATGGTGATTTTACTACTGTCACACTTGATTCATCAATGTGTAATTCTAAATTAGAAATCTGGCTCAATCCGATTCCAACAGCTTTCAAATAGGCTTCCTTACAAGTCCAATAGGCAAAGAATTGTTCGGGTTGTAGCGACTCAGGTAAGGCTACGATCGCCTCATATTCTGATGATTTGAAAAAACGTTTCGCCAACGCCAAAAGTTTCGGCACCGATCGGACCTCTTCCAAATCAACTCCCACCACCGCCATCTCAGATATAACAATCAATGCTCGCCCATTAGAATGAGCTAAATTAAAGTGCAAATTTGGATAATCTACCAATCTAGGTTTTCCATAATTACCATACTCAAATCGTAAGGCTTGCGGAGAACAGTTGGTATACTGTGCAAGCGTCGATCGCAACGAACCCCGTGCCGCAATAAAATCATTTTGATGTTGCAAATTCAACAATCGCTCAGCCCGATGGCACTCATCAGGAGACAATAATCGATAATACTCAGCCCGAGTCTGCACATCGATCGCCAAATCAATTAGATACCGATCGCATCTCAACAAATCTCCAGATCTCCTCACACGAACTCCGATTTCAACTCCGGCTTGGACTCTGGCAATGATGGCCGCACAATCAAATATACTAATGGTCCGAGTAAGGGCACCAATGACACCCACCAAAAGACTTGATCATTCACCCAATCGCGCCGTGCCATATCGTCTTTGATCAACGTCGGAAACAAAAGCGACAATAGGCAAAAATCTAAACTCATTACATGAATAAATCGATTCGATCGCCACTGCATTCCAAAATCAGCCCAATCCCCCTGAGTCAATCCCAAAAATAATAAAGTCAATGCTCCAATCCCAATTAAACTCGCCGTAATCTTTGAATCCCAGAGTTTAATAATCCAAGTCTTTGGGCCAATAAATGTTGGATTATCCCGGCGAAAAATCAAATAGGGTAATAATGCAAACGCCCCCAATGCAAATGATCCCCCACTAAATGCCCAAGCCGGAAGCTTCTGGCCGCAGCCATCGCTATACAGTAAACAGCAATACATTAAAGGCAAAACACCCATAATATTAAACAAATTCACCACCAACGGATTCACACCATCAAATTTCCCACTAGAAAGCCGAATAATCAAATCCAACGTATCAGGAGAATCCGGCGGAGCAAACCCAAAGGCATAGGTCACAAAAGCAATCCAAAGACCCGCCAATAGAAGCGATCGAAGTAGAGTCGGGTTCACAGAGTTCACGGTTTACATCCAGTCGTAAGAACAGTTCTCTTATATTGACATTTATATTGAGGATTTCGATCGTCAAATGCGTGAAAAATCATTCGATCGGATTTTCAAATAGATTTAATATAGAGTCTTCAACTAACTTGGGGATAAAATTTGTTGTGGTTTTCACGGGAGTCGGTTGGCGCGTAATCAAGGCCCAAATTGTCGATTGACCCTGAAATGTTACCCTAACCTGACTCAAAAACTTCACCGTCGATCGGGGTGATCGCTTGACCAATTGATTCACATTCTCTAACTCCATAAGCAAAAAAGGCGTAGAGTCTTCAGCCAAATGTTGCTCAAGTTCAGTCATAGTCGCCGGAACAACCGATCGATTGCTATAAAAATCCAACGACGATCGCCGTTTGCCATCGGTATAAACCACTTGATGCAATGGCACTCGTTTTGTAATCATCTGCGCCACAGACTGCACTGGGGTAACGCTTGGATTTATAATTATCGAAATAGGTTGAGGCGAATTGACCAACACAAACAATCCCATATACGTCCCCCAAGCCAACACAGATATTGCATCCGATCGGCACTCTTTGAGACACAACACTGTCATAGCCCCACAACTCATCACCATCAAGCCCAAACCCGCCGCCAGCCACATCAAGTCCTCCCCCAAGGCCCAGCCCAAACCCAAACCCAAACTCACCGCCGCCACCGCCCAACCCCAAGCCCACTTCCGACTCGAAAGGGTGTCACTCCGACCAGGATAATAAATTCTAGATTGAATCATCACGTCAGCCATCGGACCCATGGGCCACCTCGGCAACCAATAGTGCGATAAATAGAGACCGATCGTCAACGCCAATGCCGGAACCAAACTAGAAAAGTTGGTCAATCCCAAAATCATTAATCCCGACCATGCACCCAGCCAACCCAACAAAAACCTAGCCCAGCTAAAGGCTCGATTTTGCCAGATGGTTTGGAGCGCGATCGGCAAAAATAAAATCCAGGGGAATCCGATTGCAAGTCCCGTTTTCAATGCGACTAAGGGAGACAGTTCAGCGGGAGACAGTTCAGCTACGGGAGTAAATTGCGGGACAAACAAAACATCTACCGGATACTCCATCCAGCCAAACCATAGACCAAATGGCAACAATCCCAGCCCCAATCCCCACCACAAATATGGATTTTGCAGCAAACGCGGCGTATCCCAAGCTAAAAAAACCATACCCAGAACAGGCCAAACTAAGCCAGCAAATCCGCCCGTCAGTACTAATCCCAGGGTCGCGAATCCTATGCCCAGACTCCATCGAATGTCCCGCCGCGATCGTAACAAACATAGCAGCAATAGCAAAAGTTCGATTGCCAAGTACGCATCCGCCGTTCCGCTGCGGCCCATGACGACGACCGATAAAGAAGTGCCATAGATCACCGCCGTCGCCACCGCCATCATTCGTCCAGCAAAAAGCTCTCGGGCCACTCCATAAATCAATGACATTGAGCTAGCCGTCAGCAATGCATTTGGCAATCGGCTGAAGGTCTCATTTACGCCGCCGATCGTATAGCTCAGAGCTGTTATCCAATAGGCTAATAGGGGGAATTGAAAGGAATTCTGTCCAGCTTGGGATCCAGTTTGAGATCCAGTTTGGAACGCGGCTAGCCAGTCACGACTTGCAATAGCCACACTTGCTTCAGACCCATCCTGCAATGGTAACTCGCCCAATTGACACAGCATCAACACCAATACAGCCCCGACCAGACCCGTCACCCAGATCCGATCGATCCAAGAATCGCGCCTTGGAGAAATTTGACGAAACTGGCCATTCAAATCCAGCATAATTAGCTCCCCAAGTCTAACGATTCTGTACTCCAACGGGGAAGCTCAACCGTTACAGTCGTGCCTTCTCCGAGCGTACTGAGAATCTTGATATGGCCTTGATGCACCTTTACAGATTGTTGTACGATCGCCAGTCCCAATCCATTTCCTGGAATTGATTTTACATTCATGGCCCGGTGGAATGGTTCAAATAAACGTTCTTGATCGGCAAGTGGAATCCCAATACCCCAATCTTGAACTATTAAATTCAATTGATCAATAGTAGCTCTCAAGGTAAATCGAATGGGATGGCTGGGAAGCGAATATTTGATTGCATTCGTTAGAAGATTCATCAAAATTTGCCGCATCAATTTTTCGTCTACATTAGCTAAGATCAGCCCCTGATCCGGCTCCGATAAAAATTGAATAGAACTACAGCCAAATTCTTTTAAAATTTGAAGAGATTCAGGCAATTCAGGTCTCTTTTCAAGACTATATTCCTCTTGTCCCGACTCGTTTTTATTATGGAGATGCATGTTATGAAAACTCAACGTATCAACAGATCGATCTAACACCCAACGATAGGTTCCGTCCGATCGTCTAAGACGATATTCTAATTCATGACTTTCACGGGTTTGTAAGGCTAAACAATGATGGGCAATCACCCTTTCCCGATCGCCAGTATGGACAGCCACCAACCAGCCCAGCCCACGCGCCGCCATCATGTCCAGCCCAAAAAAGTCAAGCAACCCTTGATTACAAAAGACACATTGACCATGAGAATCCAGGCTCCAAAGCAATACAGGCGCTCGGTTTGCTAAAGTGCGGAATCGTTCTTCGCTTTCTTGGAGCGCTTGCAGGAGTTGACCTTGAGTAATCGCAACTTCCAAAGGCGCAGGCAATTGTTGCAGTAAATCCACCTCAAAGCTGGACCAATGACGATGACTCGTATGGTGCGCAATCAGCCAGCCCCAAATGCGGTTTTGTTGCGAAATAGGAATTACCATCAACGATCGTACGCCCAACGCTTGCAGATAATCAGCCCCGCGTGATTGCCAATGGTCCTCATTAAGCCGCTCTAGGGTTTGGACGGTCGATCGTTCGTAAAGCTGTACGGGTTCAGCAAAAAAATCGGCTTCTTCAATTTCTTGACCCAAAAGGCTAGGAAATTCTGACTCAACTGACTCACTATAGATTTGGCCTTGTCCATTGCCGAGCCGTCTAAACAACAACAATTCAATCCAAACTTCACGACCATTTTTATGATAATTAATAATTTCGACCAGGACAGGCTTCCATTCCTTCAGATTCGATCGGATTTGAGCCAAAGTCTCCAGATCAGTATTGACTCCTTGAAGAATGCGCGGAGTTTGGCCGACAAATTCCTCAGGTTGATAGCCCAACATACGGGTAAAGGCTTGATTCACATAGACAATATGTGGGCCCACATGCTGAACGGGTTCGGCCTCTGTAATCACAACCGCATCGTTCGCATTGACAATCACCGACTCCAAGAGCCGCAGCCAACTGTTTTGCTTCTGCCGATCGGTAACATCTTCCGTCGCCGCCAAAATTCGACATACTCGTCCCGCTGCATTGCGAACCGGAACCGCACGAGTCATCAACCATCGAACATCACTATCCGCCCTCATCCTGCTCGACTGCATCCTGTCCGACGGTATTAGTCGATAGGTCACTTCAGACGATGTGCCGCGTGTGAGTTGACGACTGACTTTTAAGACTGATTCGAGATCCGCCGGATGCACTTCCCCCATCCAGTCCGACCAAGATCTCGTAGCAAAGTCCGATGCAGATCTGCCCAGCAATATCGCACAAGCCGGACTAACGTAGACTAAGCGCTCGACCTCCATATCGATCGCCATATTCATATTAGCCGCGTTCAAAACATCCCACAGCTTGTGTCCCAAAACCTGCTGCTGCGATCGGGTCACTATGCGACAAAAATGAGTGGTTGCAACGTCTACTGTTCCTGCGAGAGACACCGAACATAAGGCTATCTCCGCCTGTTGTAAAAGCGCTTGATAGCGGAGTGAATCGAGACAGACATCGTCGTCCTGCACCGAGGAATAATCACTAGTAGGACTTGAAACCATAGAAGACCTAGTAGGAAAGAGTTAACGCGTCACAACGGGAATAGCAGAGTAAATGTTGTCCATTCATCGCTACTTTCCAAATCTAGTGTGCCCCCGAGTTGCGCTGTAAGCTGTCGCACCAGAGACAAACCTAAGCCCGTTCCAGGAATTGGACAAGGCATTTCGGATACCCCTGGTTTCAATGGGAAATTTGTATCATTTTTATCAGGAGGGGGAGCACGATAAAATCTTTTGAAGACATGGGGCAACGCTTCTGAATCAATTTCAGCTTGATTTTTAATTTTTATCTGGAGTCCATCAGCGATCGTCACCGCCAAACCAATCTGGCCGCCCACCTTCGTATATTTACAGGCATTGTTCAAGAGTTCGGTCAAAATCCGCTCTAAAGTCAAACCCGCTGGCGAAGATGCCACATTAATGTCCTGAGGTACATCCCATTGCAACTGAAGATTGAGATAGGACGATCGGACGCGAAAGCTCTGAAACAATCGGTCAAATATTATGTGCAAATGAATGCCATTAGATAGAGATTTATCTATGGCTATCTCTTTTTCTCGATATAAAGTCAAGAGTTCTTCAATCAGGGCATCACTCTGGGCACAAGCTTGCCGGGCAATCGATAGGTATCGTTCAGATTTATCAGGTCGATGTTCTAGAAGTTCTAATGCGACTTTAATGGTGGTCAGGGGCGCACGCAAATCATGGGTAATCCCGCCCACCCAGGCTTGAATTTCTTGTTCGCGAAGTTGTAAAACTTGAATTTGAGCTTGGAGGGCTTGCTGTTGATCAGGTGATGATGGCGGCCCGGACAAGACTCTGGGACGATCATATCGGACTTGTTTCGCAATTTGCCCATGGATCATTTCCAATAGCTCATGACGACGAAACGGTTTATCCAAGTAGTCATCGGCTCCAAGACACATTCCGCGCCGTTGCTCCGATCTACTCTCTTTCCCAGTCAAAAAAATGAACGGAATGTGGGCCGTCGTAGCCTCATTACGCACTCGTTTTAGGACTTCACAACCATCTCCGGTGGGCATCACAATGTCACAAAGAATCATATCGGGTAGATGGAATAGCGCGCTTTTTACGCCAGATTCACCATCAACTGCTTCCAAAACCCCGAAGCCATCCGATCGTAAAATTTCTACGATATTCGATCGGGCATCCATGTCGTCTTCAATTACCAAAACTTGAACAATTCTCATGTGCAATTAATTAGCCGAAAATCTTAAGTAAGGACTATGCCTAAGTACAGTATTTACCTATTGTTACATATCACTCTTAAGAAATATGCAACACAATACTTAATAGATACAGAGCCTATTAAAAAATCTTTTATTCTTTATCCATACTTCAGATTAGTAGCAATAGTCTATACATAAAAGTTGTTTTAACTCAGGGTTGCGGGTGCTGAGCTTAGATTTAATTTGGTACAGTTGCACCATCATAAAACTTTGTATCGTAATTTCATACATCCATCATAAATTCACATTATCGAATTGAGGTTAGCTTGATGGGATTACGACTTGCGAACGAAACGGATTGCACGCTCTTCACATTCTGGCATGAGACCAAAATTCATCAAGGTATTAATTGTCAAGGAGAACTATTCGTCACATTAACGACATTTCCAATTCAACGTCAAGGAGATGCCTATACCTGGGCCTCTGAAGTCGATTCAGGACTGGGAGCAGCCTTAGTCTTGCTCACCAAAACAAGATATATCGTGGGAGCAGATCTAACGCGGCAGGGGTGGCAAGCCTTTGTTTCATCTGCGTTCCCTTCTAGTTAGACTAGTTACCCCAACCCTACCAGCTTCATACTTAGGTCCCACATGCGAGCAGCTTTCACGTCATCACTGCCCTTAGATAGCTCTTGAACAAACGCTTGGCGGCCTTCCTTTTGACGGTTTCCCCAGCTCCAATGAACCCCAGATTGACTAAACCCAGCATCCGCGATTACCTGTGCTGTCCGTTCTCCTGCTAACTCTTGAGACACGTATCCTTTAGTAATATTTTTTTGAAACCAAGGAAAGATTTTTTGAAACAGTTTCGGTGCGTTACGGAACAGTGGAGTATCGGCCACACAGCCGGGATACAGCGAATTAAAGACAATTCCTGTTTGTGGGCCAAAGCGACGATCGAGTTCTCGAATAGTCATCATGTTGCAAAGTTTGCTGTCTTTGTAGGCTTTCCCCGCCTTAAATACCTTGCCATCAATCATCGCAATGGGGGCTTTAAATCCAGCTTCAAATCCTTGCAAATCACCTAGATCTGCCGGAGCTGGAATAGGTATTTTCCCGCCTAGTTCTTTGGAATTGGCTGTGACGGTGCCTAAAATAATCAGTCGTTTTTCGGGGGCCGTCGATTTTTGTAAATCAGGCATCATCAATTGACACAATAGAAAATGCCCTAGATGGTTAGTGGCAACGCTGATTTCGTAACCCTCAGGACTCCGCTCGGGTTGTTTAAGCAGGGGTAAGTAGGTAGCGGCATTGCATAATAAGGCATCAAGGGAACGGCCACTGCTGCGAAAAGTTTCAACAAACTGACGAACGCTAGCCAAAGAGCCTAAGTCAATATGCATGAGAGTGTAGCTATCTTGGGACATTCCTAAACTCATGGCTGCTTTTTCAGCTTTCCCTAAGTCTCGGCAGGCCATCACAACGTGCCATCCCCGTTTTGTCATCGCTTTTGCTGTATATAGACCGACTCCAGAAGACGCTCCAGTGATGACTACGGTGGGGGAATTAGAGTGTGTCATAAGAGTGAAATGCCAAGTTAAAAGTTCAACAGGTTCAGGCGAGAAGCCTAAACTTAAATAAGGTGTGTGAAAAGGTGTGTGAGTCTATGGCAAAGCGTAGGTCATCGGGCCATTCGCCATTCGTGTTCTAACTTTTTATCTGGAAATGCTACAGCCCGTCGCATTTCTTAGTACTTCTTAACTCATAACTCATAAATCTCTAGATCGCTTGGGTTTTAGCCACGATCGCAATCGGCCCAACCAGTAACGCAGGCGAGGTTCACCTTGGGAACGATCGTTTTCCTGGCCAAACTTTGCATCCAAGAGTTCCTTGAGCTTGGTGCTGGTGAGGGGACGTCTTAATGCGCCATTTTCCACCAGCGAAATAGAACCCGTTTCCTCCGAGACCACCACACAAACACAGTGACTAACCCGCTCTGTTATTCCCATAGCAGCCCGATGCCGAGTCCCCAACTGCCGAGAGGCTGGCCGCTCTGACAAAGGCAAAATTACACCTGCCGCAATTATTTTGTTTTCGCGGACTAGCACGGCCCCATCGTGAAGCAAGGTCGAATTTTGAAAAATGGTTTGAATCAGTTCTCGGGATAAGTCCGCATTCAATTTGACGCCGGGTACAGAGAAGTCGCGATCGTCAATCATGCCATCGGTTTCCAGAATAATTAAAGCGCCCGTTCGGTTTTGGGATAAATCCTTCACAGCATCAACAAGTTCATCAATGCCGCCTTTGTCACGCCCCGGCGATCGTTTAGTTGGCTGAAGCAACTGGAGAATCTCGCCACGTCCCAACAATTCTAGAAAACGCCGAAACTCAGGTTGCAAAATAAATGCCATTGCAACGGCTGAACCTACGACCAAGTTTTGCAACACAAATCCCAAAAGTTTCAATTCTAAGTAACGACTCACTGTTGCAGCTAGCATTAATGCAATTAGCCCGCGCACCATCCATAGAGTGCGGCGCTCACCAATGATCAGCAAAATGACGTAGATCATGACCAGCACAAGGCCAATGTCCATGATCGATCTTAGATTTTCCCAGAGAAATTTTAAAAACGACCCTGCTACATCCTGGCTAAAGATCCATTGGATAACAGAGTCGGTCATTTGTTTCAACGGAGAAGGACTGGAGAATTGACGATTGAGGAGTGAGAGCTATAGCTTTAGATAGTCGGGGAGACGATCGTGGCGCAGCAGATCGTCTAGAGTTTCTCGCTCTAAGATCAAATGCGCTTGGCCCTGATTAACCAATACTGCGGCGGGGCGGGCAATTCGATTGTAATTTGAAGACATGCTGTAGTTGTAGGCTCCCGTATCCATCACTACTAAAATGTCACCAAACTCAGCTTTGGGAAGCCTTGCGTCTTTAATTAACACATCCCCCGATTCACAATGTTTCCCTGCGATCGTGACCGTTTCGCTCAGTGGTTCTGACATCCGATTCGCTAGGATTGCAAGATAGAGAGATTCATAGGTAATAGGCCTAGGATTATCTGACATCCCGCCGTCAACACTCAAATAGGTGCGAATTTCGGGAATTTCTTTTTGCCCGCCAACGGTATAAGCCGTAATGCAGGATGTTCCGACTAGCGATCGGCCTGGTTCTGAGATCAATTTAGGCAAAGGAATATTCTCTGCTTTACAAGCGGCCATCACTGAATCACAGACAACTTTAGTCCAGTCTTCGATGCTGGGGGGATCATCCTGCTCAGTGTAGCGAATTCCCAAACCACCGCCAATATTCAGTTCAGTGATGCTCAATCCCTTGGCTTTAGCTTGGATGAGCCAGTTGACCATCACTCCGCCTAGGTCTTCATGAGGCTTGAGTTCAAAAATCTGTGATCCAATGTGGGCGTGCAGTCCCACAAAATCGAGATTAGGATTCGCGACAACAAAATCAAAAACAGCATCAACTTGATTACGATCGAAGCCAAATTTGCTATCAATCCGTCCAGTCTTGATGTATTCATGGGTATGGCACTCAATTCCCGGCGTTAGACGTAGCATGATGCGCGTGGTTTTGCCCGCTGCTTTGGTCAGGTTTGCTAGCGATCGTAACTCTTCCCAGTTATCAACAATTACCGTCACCCCGCAATCGATCGCCATTTGCAACTCGTCAATGGCTTTGTTGTTGCCATGAAGATAGGTTTTGTTAGCGGGGACTCCGGCTTGAGTTGCCGTCAAGAGTTCGCCACCAGACACCACATCAATGCCCAATCCTTCACTGGCGACGATCGCGCAAATCGCGAGACAGTTCCAAGCTTTCGACGCATAAATCACCAGCGACTCGCCTGCATAGTGCTTTTTAAATGAGTCACGATACTGCTGACAGGCCATGCGTAAGGTCTGTTCATCCACGATATAAAGAGACGTACCAAATTGTTTCGCTAAGTCCACGACATCACAGCCGCCGATTTCCAGGTGATCCCGATCGTTTACCTTGGCGGTCAATGGGAGAAGGGACTGATTTGGCGAGGTTGCATCAACTAAATATTGATGGGCACTGGCTTGAAGATTTTTTGAAATCCGAATTGGAGTCGCAACCATTTTGCTTAGTTCCTGCCCGCTGCAAGGTCTTTCAGATGAATTCACACAGTTAACTAGTGTATCGTCGTTTGGCGATCGCTCAGAATTCTAATTTCTATGATTTCAATTCCAAATTTCCTACCATCATCACTCAAATCTGCCACACTAGATGACATTGAGACATTACTTGCGCTTGATGCTGACTGCTTTGGTAAGCTCTGGAGCCGGGATCATTATTTGAGAGAAATTGAAAGTCCCAACAGTGACATTTTGATTTTTCATCAGCCCGAATCCCACATCCCTGTTGCCTACGGCTGTGTTTGGGCAATAGTAGACGAGGCACACATCACCATTTTAGGCACCCATCCAAAGTATCAACGGCGAGGCTACGCCCGTCAGGTTTTAGCGGGATTATTGCAATTGGCGATCGTGAGGCAACTCAAACAAGCCACCCTAGAAGTGAGAGCCAGCAATGAAGGCGCATTGGCGTTGTATTCATCCTTTGGATTTGAAGTTGCAGGGCGACGGAAGAAGTATTACTCCGACAATCGAGAGGATGCGTTGATTTTGTGGCGCAGTGGACTCGATCGGGGCTTTGATCCCTGGCAGACCTGTCCACAGTAGCCCCCGAGGCAGGTTCGGTAATTGCCACTCCATAAGACTGTTCAGAGATCACTATTCGCTATTTTCGCTGTGTTAGAATTCACACTACCAGCAACGTAGCAGGATATTTGGAATAACACCATGTTTGAACGCTTCACAGAAAAAGCCATTAAAGTGATTATGCTCGCCCAAGAGGAAGCTCGCCGCTTGGGGCACAACTTTGTGGGAACCGAACAGATTCTCTTAGGTCTGATCGGCGAAGGAACAGGTGTGGCAGCCAAAGTTCTGAAATCCATGGGGGTCAACCTCAAGGATGCTCGC
>JANXNM010000623.1 GCA_025354065.1 Synechococcales cyanobacterium 340R_concoct_173_sub
GAGTCGGCATAGGTGAGAAATGACTTCAAATAAATCATTACAAAAATCATATTCTCATCCTACACCAGCAATGTTTTTACTCTGCTAATTCCTTGAGACGAAGATAGAGCTTCATATTGTAGTTTGTAACAAATGGGGAAACAGCTAGCCCCACAATTAACCCCACCCATCCGCCAAGGGTAGCAGCCTCAGAACCCAAGACAGCCCATACAATAAATCCCAGAACGGACATCATTGCAGCAGATGCTAAAGAGCAACATAGACCCACTAACAACTCTGCACCAAAGACCGACCACCAACGACCTTCAACTAAATTCCAGCTTGACTTCAGCGCTGACATTGCATCTAAGTCATCAACGACCACTCCATACAGTACAAACCCTAGCCGAATTGATACATAGATTCCTGGCACGATCAACAAACAAAGACCAAGAACAACGGCAACCAAGTAAAGAATAAATCCCAGGAATAGATCCGGAAGTTTTTCAAGAGCTTTTCCGAACGCGCCCCCTAAGTCAGATGTTTGAGTTGAAACATAGCGATAGACAAAATATATGCCTGCACCAGAGAGAAAAGGGGGTAGGAACAATACCTCGATTAAGTTGAGCGGAGTTTCTAAGATGGGGATGGCGACTTGTAGGATTTGAAGCACTAGGGACGGACTAGACAGAATCAAGAGCGGCAAGTAGATAGAAGTTGTTTGCGAAAATGAAGATTGAAGAAGTTCAAAAGGCTTTATTTCCCCAGAGTTCGATCGATCGGGTGTGAGAGACATAACGTTCAGCGATTATTTAGGGATTGAATGATATTTTAAGCGTAAACTTCATTCTGGACCGATCGTCCTAGAAAAAATTAGATTGGGGATCGATCAGAGTCCAGTTTGGTGGGAGAATGAAAACCATTGCTTAACCGCAAGATGTTCCATTATTAAATATCGCACCTCGTAAAATTATGGCCACCATGCAGTTTTACCCCGGCGTTGACGAACCCGTCGTGCCGACCATTAAGCTCACACGCAGTAAGGACGGAGCGAAGGGCACCGCGTCATTCGTTTTTGAAAATCCGAAGGCTCTGACGGGCGAAAATGTTGACGGCATCAGCGGGCTGTACATGGTGGATGAAGAAGGCGAAATGTCTACTAAAGACGTGAATGCACGGTTCGTCAACGGTCAACCGTTCGCGTTAGAAGTGCTTTACATCATCCGATCGCCCGAAGGTTGGGATCGGTTCATCCGGTTTATGGATCGCTACTCTGAGAAAAATGGCTTAGGTCTAACGAAAAAAGAAGACTCGTAATCCCTTATGACTCAGCCCCATCCCGATCGCAGTCTTCCCGTCATCAC
>JANXNM010000626.1 GCA_025354065.1 Synechococcales cyanobacterium 340R_concoct_173_sub
GGCGATCGGTGGGGAGGATTTTATGAAAATAGGGCAATAAAAAAGATGTGAAAAATTCATCAGATTAGATAACTAGAAGACCAGAAATTGTAAATACATCAATATGGAGTCAATCATGGAAGGCCAAGACATTATCTTGCCCAATAGTGCAGTCGTAGAATTTCTTACTCAACAGCATGAGATAAGTAGTCGGTATAAATTAGTTACAGTTGCCAATCTCTACAATTGGCTACGGGAAAAGTTTACTCATCCCGAATCGCCAGAAGTTGACTGGTTTGGAGAAGGCGTAGATTGTATGATTTTAGACTCGGTAAAAAACTCTACAAATTGGGTGAGAGGTGACATTTCAATAAAATTTATCTTTTCATGCCATCAATCTGATTCTCAGGAACAACTGATTGGTTCTTCAGATAGTGGTCGGATCAGTATTGATGAAGAATGTGTAATACGTATTCCTTTAGAAGCTATGGAGGAACAACATCAACTAGCAGCAGCAACCACACTTTTGGGTATGGGTAGAACTATGTTTACCCAAAAAGAATTAGTGACACATCTAAGGCAACGTTTATCGTTGACAGACATGAATTCGTATAGGTATGCCTGGTTAGATTACGGTATCCCTTGTAGAGTTTCCTTTCCTGGCTTATCAAAGGGTTGGAGTAAAGGAACAGTTTATTTAGAAGTTGGATATCAACCTGATGACATCCAAGATTCTGAGCCTCTATCGGAATCATCCTTAGACGATATTAGAAATGCGATCGAAGCCCATTAATTCAATATACAAAAGCTTGGACTAAGAATATGAATGAAGATAACTTCTCAGAAATACCAAACGATGCCATAGTTCTACTAGGTAAAGTGGGAATAACAAATGATACAGTGGATGAAATAGTCAGAACATACGCAACTAGTTTTTCATATGACTTTCATAGAGGTTTAGTAAAACGTATGGTATTGTCTAGTGAAAACGATCATGAGCAATGGCTTGATGAAGGATTTCCTAGTCAGATACTAGAGCCTGGATCAGTTTGGAAAAAGGGTCGTTTAAGACTTAGAGTAGTTGCCGAATTCATTCTAGAGGGAGAAGGCGAGAATCCTTCAAATCAGCCGATCGAACCTTCCCTCGACACCTTTCGTGAAAACTCATGAAAAGCTTACCGTCCAGCTTCCAAGACTTCTGCGGTCGTCAATATGAATTCAGGAAATGTCGGAGAAACAATAGTATCGTTACCCCGAAAAGTATTAAATTGATATTCTCCTTGAATCAAACATCCAACCATTATCCATTCCCGACCGGGATCAATAATCCAATACTCAGGAATTCCCCGGTCGGCATACTGATATAATTTCTCTTGATAATCTCGTCTGTAATTATCAGATTTCTCATCACCAGGAGAAACAACTTCTAAAACCATCCTAGGCGCAGGCATATCTTGACTAATCGTCGCACGGCGTTTGAGAAGAGTTAAATGAATCTCCTCCAACACTGTTAAATCGGGGAATCGAGTCCGAGGTTTTCCATTAACGACAATTTCTATGCTGCCAGGTCGGATGAGTTTAAACGGTAAACCGATCGCAAGTAATGCCAAAAAAATAAAATTTGCGATCGTATCATTACCAATAGACTCAGACATAACCGGAATCAATTCTTCATTCCAATATTCACAACGAGCTTCCGGCAAATCTGATGGCTCAGCCGCTAGATACGCCTCAAAGCTTGCAAATCTCGCCTTGGTCAATGCCATCGCCCCTTGCCCTCCCGACTATTGCTTTGACTCCAATTATACACACACATCAATTTTGACTTCCCATGAAACTCGATAAAACCCCACGGGGCAAAATCCCGATCGCAGTCCGTCAATACGTTCTCGATCGCGATAACCACACCTGCCAAAGCTGCGGCACCAACAAAAATCTCACCATAGACCATATCATACCAATCAATCACGGCGGCAGCAACGACATCAGTAATCTTC
>JANXNM010000665.1 GCA_025354065.1 Synechococcales cyanobacterium 340R_concoct_173_sub
TCGGTTAACTATTGGGCCAGATTGGATCGGTAATGGGAGGATGCCATCTTGCATTTATCCATAAACGACGCACAGAACGAATGGAATCTTCATCGGGATAACGATCGGGGCTTAAGTATTCGGGGGAGTGGCAGTATTCGCAACGGAATTGGCTACGTTGTCGGACAAGCTGTCGGGTTGCGTCGGACACCATTGGGCTTTAGCAGCGAGTTCAGCATTGATTAAGGTGAAAATTTGGGAGAGTTCTTTGATGCCTGCCCATTCGTTTGTTTCCTCGGGAGTGAGGCGATCAAGTTTGCTCTTTTCGAGGAGGTCTTCGAGACGATTTTGTAACGGCTCGTTGAAGCGGAAGAGATAGCTGTTGCCGAAGGGTTATACCTCGATGCCATTGGGAATAAGGGATGATGGCTTGATCATGAGTTGAGCAACCATTTTAAATGACCTAACTACATGGGTATTCTGTTGTAATGATGCCATGAACTTTGGCCGATCGAGATCTGTAAAAGTTTGGGTAGAGCGCGATCGGCTCTGGGGATAAGCTTGAGTGTGCTTTGCAGGTGTTGCGACGAATCCTACCTGTTGTAAAGAAAGATCGTCGAGATAAAATTGTAGGGATGCTAGAAAATATTCTGCTTAAAATATATAGTCATAAACTCTTTAAAGGTGAATTAATCGGAGTGCAAATAAAATATCTAATGACTCCTATTGGACGGCTCTATACTCCGATGCCTGAGTCTTCACTTGATGAATTTATCTCAAATTTTTGGGAGCCTATTGATGGTTTGATTCGTGTCTCATCGTTTGCAATTTACTAAAGTAGCGAAGATTGTAAGAAATTACATGAAATCATTCGTTATGGTGATGTTCATTCTACGATCGGCCTCCCTTTTCGATATGCTGAAAACATCACTAAGATCGAGAGTTTCACATGTTGCGGGTAAAAATTTGCGGAATCACAACTCCCGCACAAGGTAAAGAAATCGCAAGGCTTGGGGCGAATGCGATCGGGTTTATTTGTGTGGAAAAATCACTGCGCTATGTGACCCCTGAACAAATCCGAGAGATTGCCATGACACTGCCGCAGGAAACTCATCGGATTGGGGTATTCATGAATCACAAGCTAGAAACGATCGTTTCTACCGTCAAAACCTCAGGTCTCACTAGTGTCCAGCTTCACGGATCAGAATCAGTCGAATTTTGCAAACGAGTCCGATCGGCACTCCCCGCAACAGAACTTATTAAAGCCTTCCGAGTTGAGAGTGCTGAAACCCTAAAATTCACCCAAGACTATACGTCAGTGGTGGATTGGTTATTACTAGATGCGTACCATCCAACTTTGGGCGGCGGGACAGGTTTGGTGTTGGACTGGGAGACGTTGAGCGCGTTTAAGCCCGATCGGCCTTGGTTTCTGGCCGGGGGACTAACGCCTGAGAATCTCGCCGCTGCATTGGCTGCATTGGATAGCCTCTCTCCGCAAGGTATTGATCTGTCCAGTGGTGTGGAAATTAGCCCCGGAGATAAAGATCTTGCGAAAGTTGCGGCTTTATTTGAGGCGATCGCGTCAGTATCGGCAACCCACACTCAGAGATAACGTTGCAGAGAGAACTGAATTTGATACACTGACTGAAATTCCACGATCGATTCATCCACGATTCACAGAAAGGATCCCCACGACCCATGCCAGCAGAATTTCGCCAACGAGCCGATTTCCTTGGAACCCAAGTCATCACCCGTGATACGGGTCGAAAGCTAGGGGTCGTGAGTCAACTGTGGGTAGATGTCGATCGTCAGGAGGTCGTCGCCCTCAGCCTGCGACAAAATTTGTTCTACGGTACGCCCCAACCCATGATGCTGGATAGCATTCGTCAGATTGGGGATGTAATTTTGGTGGATGACGAAAATGTCATTGAAGACGTGGACGTGGAGCGCTACACCAGTTTGATCAATTGTGAAGTGATTACTGAAACGGGGGAATTGCTGGGTAAGGTTAGGGGATATAAATTTGATATTGACTCGGGCAAGCTCGAAACTCTACTCGTTGCTTCTTTGGGATTTCCATTAATCCCCGATCAAGTAGTCAGTACCTTTGAGTTGGCCATGAGCGAGGTGGTCAGTAGCGGACCCGATCGGTTGATTGTTTATGAAGGCGCGGAGGAGCGGTTAATCCAAGTCACAGTGGGCTTTTTGGAGCGGGTCGGCCTAGGCAAAGCCTCTTGGGAACGCAAGAATGAGTATGCGCCCCCAGCCCCAATTCGCACGGAAAATCAGCTTCCGTCTGGACAACAAACCCCCTTGGAAACTCCGCCAATACGTCAGCCTCAGCGAGCCACACAACAAATAGAGGAGACTTGGGATGAGGACAATTGGGAGCCAGTAGAGGTTCGCCAAAGCCAGCCGCCCCAGAAAGCCCGTCTTTATGTGGAGGATGAACCTGAGGATAACTGGAGTACTGCCAGCAGCAACTCGCCCCGATCGCCTTACGAGCAGCCAGAGGATGATTATAAGGATGAGAACTACGACAATGTAGAACTCGCGGATGTTGTGGATGCGATCAATCCCAAGGTGGTCAATCGATCGGTTTCGGGGGTCAGTGCGATTGAGGTGAGAGAGGTTGTTGAGGACTCGCCAGATTCTGATCCATGGGCCGAGCCGAAAACTGAAATAAGTTCTGAAGTTGCGATCGAAGCCCCGTTGCCTGATGATGCTTTACCGAATGACGAAACAGCGAATGACGATCGTCCCGTGTTGAATATCCCAGAGAAAGTCAAAGAGTTACAGGAATAATCATTTTTTGTAGAAGCAGCATCTAGACCGACATTAGGATGATTTCCGTACCACCTTGGAAATTGACTTTATGCTTTCTTTTTCCGTTGAGATTACATGAAGATCAATATTTTTATTTCTGATTCGCCTCATAATATCTTGAGTAAATGAACCGCGAAGTAATTGTTTCCATCGAGATTGTTGGCTTTCACCAATGACGATTTGCGTAATTCGCTGCTGGTCTGCAACGGTCGCGATTGCTTCTACAATATTTGTGCTTTTGAGCTGTAAGAACTCCCCTTCAAATTCCTGACAAAGCCGTTGGCAAGTCTCAATATGTAAGCTTTCTTCTTTTGTAAGAAACCGATCGGGATGATTAATAAATAGCGCATAAAATCTTGCATTCATATAACCTGCAATCCGCGCACCTCGTCGAATG
>JANXNM010000682.1 GCA_025354065.1 Synechococcales cyanobacterium 340R_concoct_173_sub
CAACCGCATTGACCGTGCATCAATCACCCCGAAACTGGTCATTTCGCCACTAGTATCAACTAATGCAATAGCCGGAACCGTTCGCACCTCACCATTCTTGACATAGCTGTGAGTCGTAAATTGAATCCGATAATCACCCTCTGGCAGTCCCCACCTGATTCACATCTTGCTGAAGCCCCGTTAGTTTGAGCCTAGGCATCTGTTGAAGTCGTTCTGTCACCTCCGGCATGAAACCCTTCAAAACTACCCCCATACCATCGCTGTGATGCCACAGTGCCGAAGCATAGGAAAGCCGTTGCTCCTCAGGAATCTTTGCGATCGTCTCTTCCAAATAAATCCTGGCATCACGCAACCGATCGTCCAAATCATGTTGAATCGCTAACGGTGGAAAAAGAGCGATCGTGGGCGAACTAATCCGAAGCACCCCATTTCTTAATCGTTGGGACAATCCAGATTTATCGGCTGATTCAGGATTCACCCATCCGATCGCCTGTTTGCCTGTGGGAGTCACGATCGCCGCTTTTAGCCCCGTCCGATCGCGTTCTACTTCCACCACCCAATTCTCTCGCGATCCATCACTGCGCCAAATGGGAGAATCGGCTTGTCCTTTCACATCCATCATTCGTTCGATTTGAATTATATTGCCTTTTGGAGATGTAATAGTTGCGGTTGGCTGTTGGTCTTCTGGTTTACGTTGACGTAATCGATCGTCCATCAATCTGGTTTCCCGAACCATTGTTTGATAAGTATGGGCGATCGCCATGGCCTCACGTTCAATTTCTAGATTCTCTTGACGAGGAAACAGATCTCGAAATACTTCATGCTTCAATTCAGGCAATGCACTCTCAACGTAAATCTCATTTGCAGTATTGACAGCCCATCCGATCGGTTCTTCCGTATTAGTCGGCAAAATTTTGCCATGGGTGTAAAGGTCGGGTTCTTTCTGATGCTTACGGAGATGGTGTTCCCGGTGTGCTAATGCCTTCATCCAAGCTTGGACATTCTCATCAATCCCTCGACTGCTCTTGGCGGCATCTACGGCGGTTTGTAGATTCATCGCATTTGGGCCATTGACCATCTCGGTTAGCAATTGATTGGTCAGTTCCAACCGATCGCTCACAAAGGCTAGCCGATCGGATTTATCCCTTATCTTTTTCAAATCATGACCAGCCGCAGCGATCGTTTCCACTCGTTCTTTTACATCTTTTGATAATTGATCAGAAACGACTAATTTTCCAGCTTTTAATTGGTTTACAATCTTCCGATGATGGGCTGAGATTTCCTCTAGAAGCGCTTCCTTACGATCGTCGCCAATATAAATCGTTTCCAATGCCAAAGATTGCAACGTCATTCCTACATTGGCAACTTTACCGATCGGATTATTTGCGGTCTTTTCCCAAGCTTTCCAGGTCGCGACAGAATGAGATTCGATCGCCCGATTCCAATCATGATTTACTTTTGCGGTTTTATTAATTTCAGGTGGTTTACGATCGGGTGCAGTTGCTTGAATGATTTCAGTCACGGCGATCGGATAATCCGCAGGCTTCACCCAAACCTGTTCTGCAATGACCTCTTGAATCAACGCCCTCGCCGCTTCGTATTGTTCGGCTTCAGGATGATTTGATAGCTTTTCTAATTGCGATCGTAAATAATCTGGCAATTTCGTTCCAATTCCAGTCGGGTTTTCCACATCTGCTGCGGTGAACCCCACAAAACAACCATTACGATCGCCATCAAAATCAGTAATGGCAATATTCTTCGCAGTCCAGGGGTTCAAAAAGATAACCCCTTGCTTGTCATAACTCTCTGGATCGTTCCATCGCAACGATCGGATATTGTTAAT
>JANXNM010000684.1 GCA_025354065.1 Synechococcales cyanobacterium 340R_concoct_173_sub
CGATCGGCTGGTTGCCATTCTCGATCGATTAATCGACCAAGTGGGAGAAGATGAAAACCATCCATTAGCATCTCTGATGGAAGTTGTCAGTGCATTAATTGAAAACTATGAAATAGCCACTATTCCTGAGTTGGTATGACAATCCCCCTTTCCTAGCTACCACAAAGTCTCGATTGTGATTGAGTCGCGAGTTTTACATGTATGTAGAAGGCCGATCGCAACTTTCTGTATGAATCCTACGATTCGTCTCTGCTTCATCCAAAATCCTTCTCAACTAGAAATAGTCTGAGCTTGTAGATCTTGCAATTGTGGGATTTTGTTTTCTGGATGAAATGCGATCGTCTTTGATGCAATGTTATTTGCGATCGAACGTTATTGATTGAAAATTTCGATCGGTCTGGCTGAAAAACACTTGAACATTGAGCATTAAATACTGTCATCAATACCGTAAACGTTGACGATGGTTTGCCACAGACTCCACAAGCCCAATAGCCAGGAAATTCATAAGCAATGCCGATCGTCCATGGCTCAAGTACGGCAATGGAATCCCAGTCACAGGGGACAAGCCGATCGTCATACCAATATTAACGAAGGTTTGAAACACGATCATCGAAAACACACCGATCGCAATCAAGGACCCGAAATCATCCTTTGCATTTTGAGCAATGACCAACAGCCGATAGCAAATTAATAAAAATGTAAGTAATACTGCGATCGAGCCAACAAATCCAAGCTCCTCACCGATCGCTGCAAAGATGAAATCTGTATGCTGTTCAGGAATAAAATTTAATTGAGTTTGGGTTCCTTTATTTAAACCTTGACCAAAAAGCTGCCCCGCCCCGATCGCGATGCGCGACTGAATCAAGTGATAACCCCCATTTAATGGATCTTGCTCGGGATTCATAAACATAGTGATGCGCTGTTTTTGATAATCTTGCAGCACCCGAGTCCAGAGAAATTCTCCTAGTCCACCGGAAATTAAATTAATTACCACAGCCCCAAAGCTTCCCCAGCGCGGCCAAGGCAAATTCCGCAGCGCGACAATTCCCATCACCGCAACCCATACCAACCATAGACCAATTCCCAAGGGGACTAAACCAGGATTGAGGGATCCCAAAGCCATAGGCAACGATCGCAGCATAATTGCACTAAGCAATGGAGAAACCATCAAAATTAACCAAGCCGGATTGGCATTGCCCCAATAGAGCATCCCAATGGTAATCGCGCCAAATACCAACGAGGTGCCGAGATTAGGCTCTAGAAAAATCATGGTCCAGGGCAATGCAACCACTGACATCGCCCGCAGCATTGAGCCAATCGTATTAGCAGGCCGATCGTGCAAAATAGCAGCCATGGTAATAATGATCCCAAGTTTGGCAAACTCAGAGGGCTGTAAATTAAAACCCAGCACATTAATCCAACGGGTTGCGCCGAGTTCAGTCCGCCCAAAAAGCATCACACAAACCAAACCAAAATTAGTGACGCCATAAACAATCCATCGCCATTGGATCAACTGCTCATAGCGCCATCTTGATAAAAGTGCGATCGCAAAGACTCCAATGACTCCTATCCCGGCATTTTGGGTCCATTGCAGTGGCAGAGTAGTGTGGGTGATGCTTCGGATCATCACACAGCCCAAAACCATAAGGCCCACCGTCCCTAGCACTAACCACCAATCGAGTCCTTCCCAGGGTTGTAAAAGGGACTTCCAACGAATGCGAGGCATCAGGGTTTTCTGGAACATAGTGTGGGGTTAAATAGCGTTGACTGACAGGGAACTTACAGGGAATTTAGCAAGCGTGAGCTTAG
>JANXNM010000686.1 GCA_025354065.1 Synechococcales cyanobacterium 340R_concoct_173_sub
AGGTAGCACTAAGACCTTTGGACAATATTGGTTTGATCAGGCAATGACTAGCAATGGATTTGGAACATTGGTATCTTCCTCCTCTACCGGAGCATCGTTATTCAATATTTTTAAGAGCAATGGTGGTTTTCAGCGCTTTAGTGACCCAAATCTTTCCTATGTGAATCAATCTACCGCTGGCGATGTCAGCATTGGTTTGGCAGGGCATTTTAATGCAACTCCACTCTTCACCAAATCTATTGATCAATACCTAAGTAGCAATTCAAGCCTCAGTACTACTCAAAAAAACACGTTTCTTACGATCAAGAACCAATTGAGTGCGAAAACCATCCAAGCAAGTGAGGTGTTTAAGTATACCTATAACGGTTTGGCTGACTATGGCTATTCCTTCCAGGCAACGGCCTCTGGATTAACCGAACGTGGTGATAAGATTTCTCACACGGGAAACTATGAGATTATCTTGGCTGGACCTCCCGCAATCAAACATGTTCCCGAGCCTGGAGTCTTGTTAAGTCTTGCTGGTGTAGCTGCTGCTGGCTGGAAGCGCCGTAAATCGAAGAGCATCTAGTTCTTAGGCGGCTTCTAAGAAAAATATTACGCGACAATTCACTCGCGAACAGATTGCGGGCTACAAATGAAAGTCCCTCTAGGACTAGGAAACTACTCTTAGAGGGACTTTTGCTATTAGCCCGTAGTTCTGTTGGCGAATTCCTAAAACCCGCATTTTGCCATTATTTGCGTTTTGCGAGACTACAAGCTGAGATTGTTAGCATTATTGGGTGTCATCTGAGTCTTCTTTTTTCTCTGAAAAGTTCGCCAACAGAATCATTTATTCGCGGGTGGTTTGTGCCCAAAACGATCGCTCTTGCCTAAGAAATCTCCCTAACGTCACGCTCTCCCGTAGAATTAGGGCATAGGAAATTTAATTCAGTCATGGGACTCAGTAAGATTCATGGATATTCGGGAGTTTTTCCAGCAGTCATCGGGGAAGTGGTCGTCGATTAAAAGTAGCCACCACGTTGACAGCACCACACAGCAGAGCGGTAAGTCCACTTTACAGATGGTATTGCTAGAGTCTGGGGATGCATCTGTGGTGGCACTTTGCGAGAAACAGGGTGTGAAATTGAGTGCTGTCTTGGGCGCGGCGCGAGTAGAGTGGGACGGCTATATCGAAGGCGAGACCAAGAATCAAAAAGGGTCGCTGGTGATGGTGGCGACGGGCGACTTGACGGCAGGGCGAATGTATCGATCGATCGGAAATTTCGGGGTTCCGGTGCCCTATAGCGAATATTCGTTTGCTGAGGGGGACGAAATTACGTTCACTACTGAAGCAGATAAGACGGTGGCAGTAGAACGAATTTGGTTTGAAAGTGAAAATGTGCGGCTAAGGCATACCAAAACTCGTCGTTCTGATGGCAGTAGTACGATCGCATTTTGTTCTGAGGTGCGATTGGGTGTGACAAAGCCTGCGGCTGAACCGATACCGTCTGAATAAAAGATTTGTTTAAAATAAAAATGTTTAATTAGAATTATTTAGGTTGAGATACTCAATATGTATATAGTGCAAATCGCTTCGGAATGTGCGCCTGTTATTAAAGCGGGTGGGCTGGGAGATGTTGTGTATGGGCTAAGTCGGGAATTGGCAATTCAAGGTCATACTGTTGAATTGATTTTGCCAAAGTACGATTGTATGCGTTATGACCATGTTTGGGGATTGCACACAGCCTACGAAGATTTGCAAGTGCCTTGGAATGGCGGGGTTGTGAGATGTACAGTCTATTGTGGATGGGTCTATACGGCGCTATGTTTTTTCATTGAGCCACATTCCGAAGAGAACTATTTCAATCGAGGGGTGTATTATGGGTCAAGTGATGATCCAATGCGATTCGCCTTTTTTAGTAAAGCAGCATTAGAGTTCTTGTCGGTGAGTAATAAGCGTCCTGATGTAATTCATTGTCATGATTGGCAAACTGGATTAATTCCGGTGATGTTGTATGAAATATATGCTTATCATGGCATGGAAAATCAGCGTATTTGCTACACTATTCATAATTTTAAACACCAAGGTATTTCTGGAGTTCAGGCATTGCAGGCGACGGGGCTAAATCGTCCTGATTATTATTTACAGTACGATCGGATTCAAGATAATTTCAATCCTTTTGCTATTAATTTTATGAAGGCCGGGATCAATTATTCAAACTATGTCAATACCGTCTCGCCTCATCATGCCTGGGAAGCGCGGCATACTAATATTAGTTGTGGACTTGGGCATACCCTCGAAATCAATCAATCTAAATTTGGTGGGATTCTGAATGGGATTGACTATGTGATGTGGAATCCCGAAGACGATATTTATCTACCAATTTCATATTCTGCGGATGATTTTGATGGGAAACGGGTGGCGAAAAAAGCGTTACGTGATCGATTAATGTTAGCAAATGATGAAACAAAACCGATCGTGGCCTTTATTGGGCGATTAGATGAACAAAAAGGGGTGCATTTGGTCAGCCATGCCATTCATTATGCCTTGGACCGAGGTGCTCAATTTGTATTATTAGGTTCTGCGACAGAATCAGGGATTGATGATCTGTTTCGGGCAGAAAAGAAGGTATTGAATGACAATCCAGATTGCCATTTAGAACTTGGATTCAATGAAGAACTGTCGCATTTGATC
>JANXNM010000786.1 GCA_025354065.1 Synechococcales cyanobacterium 340R_concoct_173_sub
GTGCGGCAAAATTCATAGAACTGAGGCTCGCTCATAGTTGGCAAGGGGGTCAACGAAGACAAATCGATCGGAATTGACATCCGTTCAGAATTGACAAGTAGGCTAGCCATAAGACTTCTAGCTCCAAAGATCTTTGATCAATATTGTATCGTTTACTAGTGGAAATCAGCTATTCACGGGTTTAATCCAAGCAGAAAAGTCGGTTGCAAATGTGCCATTGAGAATCGATCGTCGGATCTCCTGAGTAAAGCGAATTAGGGCTGTAATGTTGTGAATTGAAAGCAATGTATAGGCTAATAACTCCTGCGATCGTAACAAATGGCCAATATAAGCACGACTAAAATTTTTACAGGTATAACAACTACAAGTCTCATCTAACGGCGTAAAGTCTTCCCGGAATCGCGCATTCTTTAAATTCCATCGCTCGCCATTCACAATTGCATTTCCGTGCCGCGCAAGACGTGTCGGAATTACACAATCAAATACATCAATTCCCGCCGCTATTGCCCGTGCCATTTCCCGATGTGTCCCCACCCCCATCAAATAGCGAATCTTATCCGGCGGCAACAATGGAGCCGTATGCTGCACAACTTGATCAATCACTTCTGGCGCTTCCCCGACGCTCACCCCACCGATCGCATAACCGGGCAAATTCAATTCCACCAACTGCCGCGCAGACTCCGATCGTAAATCCAAAAACTCCCCGCCCTGCACAATCCCAAACAACGCCTGATCCTGCGGACGACCATGGGCCGAAACACAGCGCTTCAACCATTCTGTTGTCCGAACTAATGCATTTTCCACCACCTCGCGGCCCACTCCCGGCGGAGCACATTCATCAAAGGCCATGATCACATCTGCCCCGATCGCATTTTGAATCTGAATCGATCGTTCTGGCGTTAGATTAATCACACTGCCATCACGGGGCGATCGGAACGTCACACCCTCATCGGAAATCGATCGCATTTCACTCAAACTAAAAACCTGAAACCCACCCGAATCCGTCAACATGGGACCGGACCAACCCATAAATTTATGCAATCCGCCCGCTCTCTGCACCAAATCTTCGCCCGGTTGCAAATGCAAATGATAAGTATTTGACAGCACCATCTGTGCGCCCGTTGCTTGAAGCTGATCAGGGGTCACCGTCTTCACATTCGCCAATGTCCCCACAGGCATAAATCGCGGAGTCTCCACAATTCCGTGGGGCGTATGAAAAATTCCCGCGCGCGCGCCTGTTACTGGACAAGTGGCCTGAAGCTCAAATTTAAAATTCTCGGCCTTAAACTCGTCACCCGTCAAATTCTCACTAGCCAAAGTAAACCTGCCCACAGACTACAAGCCGCTGATAAGTTTACCATTCTGAATTCTCAATGTTAGAAATCTTCATCCTCATCGCCGCAGCTATCCCAACCCGATGACAAAACATCCGCCACCACCGCATCCAAAGCCGCCCGATCGATCGCCCGATCCTCCACATCTCGCAACATACTACCCAAGGGAACCAAACGGAGACAGCGATCGTCCTGCATCAAATCAAAGAAGGTTTGCTCAGGGTTTTGCCCTGACGTAATAGATTTCCCAAGCTGCAAACAGTCGAAACTACCCACGTTGATGTAGATAGAACCATTGGCAATCATCGTCGCACTGGTGCCCTCATAGAAAACCTCCACGACACAACCTTCGCCATAACTAATCATTTCTCCACCTTGGAAGAATACATACTTCACTCGGCTTAGATCCCCGAGTAATCGTTGAATATCCCGCTTATTGACCAATATTCCAGCATCAATAATGCATGGAGTTGGTCGTTTCATCCCACCTGAAACAAACTCGTGACTCATAGCCAAAAAACTGCAAAATCCTAGAGAATAAAACCAAACTTGCTCAAACTGTTCGATCGCCTACCCCTAAATTCACCCTTAAATCAGGTTTTAGTAGCGAAGGTGATCGACTTTCTACTATTCTGGCACAGCACTCAAGACGCGGCACTATTTTACGGATTCCCTCACATTTCCAAATCTCTCTTAATCACGTAAAGAAGACTTAACCTATGGTTCGATATCTCCGGGCATTCATCCAAAAATTCTTAGGCGCACTCGTTTTCTACACTCAAATCCCGCTACCCCATAGCCTTCCGCTAGATTTCAATGGGATTGCTCGCTTTGCGCCGTTAATCGGGTTGGCGATCGGCGGGGTTTTGATGATGACGGGGATCATGCTTGTAACCTTCACTGTGATTACGCCTTGGCTCTTGGCTGCTGTTTTGGTGACGCTGTGGGTGTGGATTACAGGGGCATTGCACTTGGATGGGGCAATGGATATGGCGGATGGGTGGGCTTGTCTGGACCGCGATCGGGGTTTGGCGGTGATGCGTGATCCCCACAGTGGAGCGTTTGGGATTATTACGGCGATCGTGATTTTGTTGCTTAAGATGGCGGCCCTAACTCAGGATGCGATCGTTCCTCAGGGGACACAACTGTTGGGGCTGCCGTTAATTTGTGGCTGGGCACGCTGGGGACAACTAATTGCGATCGTGCGGTTTCCTTATCTACGGGCTGAGGGCAAGGGAAAGTTACATAAAACTGCGATCAAAGGATTTGAAGATGCGCTACCGAGTTTATTGATTTTATTGGGATGTCAGGTGGGGGCTTATGAATTGGGCTTTTTTAGTTTGGGACAAACGGTGATGATGCCGATCGTGGCCTTATTTTTCAGTTGGGGCTTTGCGACTTGGATTAATAGAAAATTTGGCGGACATACGGGAGATACCTACGGGGCTATAGTTGAATGGACCGAGACTGTCCTACTTTGTTGTCTTGCGTTGAGTTAAAAGTGATGGGACTAGCCTTGGTTTGATCGGGTATTTGTAGTGACGGTGATAACCTTTTGTCATAGCCAAAGAGTAACCCTCTTATTCAAGTAATTTAATGATTTCTTTAATATTTATCATGGCAAGGGTCGATCGCAATTCTCTTCATTATAAACCGATCGCCCTCACATCTTCCCTTCAGCATTCATCCCTCCTACTTGTAAGATGTACCCATAAATTGAACGTCAAAAGATGGCTATTGGTTTTCGATCGCCTGCTGGATTACCGCTAGGTTTGTCCGTACTGTAACTGTATAAGGATAATTGGGGCCGAGAAGTTCTTCCAAGATATTGACCACATCGGACAGCAAGGTTGCAGCTTCGGGGAGGCGATTGGTTCCATAATAAAAAACTGCCAAATTATTCACAGTCGTTGCGGTAAAGGGATGACGATCGCGTCTCTATCCGTCCTAATACCTCATTCTCCACTCAAACTTCGATCGCCCTCCTCAATTCCCGATCGGAGTTCTCAAAGCTCGGACGATCGCAACCAATCCGGCTTGAACTCGATGGCGGCGGAGTTGCAATTGGTGCCACTGGCGGCGGAAACATGATTCCCTTTCCGGGAGGCGATGCCAACGAAGTTGATTAAGTTTTTTAGTGAACATACTTTTAGTGAGACACGATTCCCTTTCCGGGAGGCGATGCCAACGAGGTTGGGAGATCTCGATCGGTCTTTACCTCAAACGGAGTTGGTGACTAAAACCTATCGATTAAAGAAGTTGTTGAAGTTGTTGGATTATTTAAAGAGTGAGACTTAT
>JANXNM010000787.1 GCA_025354065.1 Synechococcales cyanobacterium 340R_concoct_173_sub
AACGGCCAACGCTAAGGAGAACAGAAATGAATCGAGAACCGGGCGTTTTAAGTAAACGTTAGCGACAAAAATCAACACGACGAGAATCAATGTCACTTCCATTAAGAAATAACCAAATTTACTCAGCCCTGTTTCAAATTCGGTTTCAGGTGGACGAAGTTTAAGACGTTCAGAGATTTTACCAAATTCAGTTTGCTTTCCAGTCTGAACAACGACTGCGGTGGCCGTACCGCTGATTACATTAGTGCCTAAATAAAGCGTATTAGTGCGATCGCTAAGTCCGACATCTGCTGATAATACACCACTGAATTTGTCTGCCGGATAGGTTTCTCCCGTCAATGCGGCTTCATTTACTGATAAGTCTTTCGAGTTTAAAATCAGACAGTCACCCGGAATACTATCGCCCGCCTTCAGCAAAACAATATCACCGGGAACAACTGCCTCGTTAGCAATATCTTGCGATTGACCGTCCCGCAAAACCGTCGCTTTGATCTGCACTAAGCCCAACAGCTTAGACACCGCATCGGCAGCACCGCGTTCTTGCCAAAAGCCCAGGAGTCCGCTAATCAGAACGATCGTTAGAATTATCACAGTGTCAATCCCATCGCCCAGAAATCCTGAGAGAGTTGCCGCTGCCATTAAAATTAGAATGATTGGACTTTTAAACTGATTCACCAATAAAGCTAACGTATGAGACTGCCGCTTTTGCTTCAGGCTGTTGGCTCCATACTCTATTAGCCGTTGCTCTGCCTCTTGACGACTCAAACCCTGAGGACGACTGTTAAGCTGACGTAATGCTTGTTCAGTCGGTAAGTTCCAAAAGGTGAGAAGGGTGGGATGCATTGATTGAGTCATGATTCAGCCCTATCGAGTATGAATAAATCGGACTAGTCTCACCCCGAGCCAACCCAAGAGTGGGTAGACAATTAGGGCAATTAAGACATTGAGATCAAAAATGTTCGCTCCATCGCGAGTGACTGGGCTGACATATAATGTGGAAAATGGTTCAATGAACGGTGCCGACAACATTGCAATAAATTGGCTAACGCTATTTTTTGTATTAGCTCCTGATAACCGTAGCAAAAATCGCAGTACAAGCAGGACTTCTAGTGATCCCACTAAAAAATAAATACTATTAATAATCCAGGTCAATGTCGATCGTCGTTTACCTGTTTCTAGACTATATTCTTCCTGTTGAAGTCGAAAGGCTTCTTGTTCAGCCCGAAGCTCTTGTCGCCGATCGTTATTTTCCTGCTCGTGAGAATCTGGTTTCATAGGATATATCTCCAAATGGATTGTCATTTCTTTACGATCGTACAATACTCAAGACAATTTTTGAGATAATGGCTGAGACTTGCATTCTAGCATTGAAATTCGATCTTTCCAGAACCCTGAGCCTAGCATTCTATCGTTGATAGTTAAAAGTGTCTAAGCTATTGTCTAAGCCAATTGATTGTAGACAACGAATGTTTGAATCCCTGTATGAATTGATTGGTTACGATACAAATTGATTTAAAAAAGATATTTTTTTAAATATGATTCTAATTTGCGAGAATACCGATTAGGATCACACTAACAGCGGTTCTATTAATCCATAAACTTTAATTTAGGAAATTTATATCATGGCAAAAGTAATTGGAATTGACTTGGGCACAACAAACTCTTGTGTCGCAATTATTGAAGCAGGACAGCCGATCGGCATTGCTAATTCTGAAGGACAAAAAATTACGCCCTCTTTGATTACCTATAGAACCTATTTGACATTCTAGGGTATGCTAAAAGCATCGTAAAAAACTCATATTCACCAGTCCTAAATTAAAAGACATCTAGCCGTTGATAGCTTGGATTTCCATTCTTTACTCACTGTACTCTAGCGAATGTATCGAATGATGTTGGCCTGATAGAAATGTTCACGACTAATATTGAATACTTCAAATCAAAGCCTGTTAACATTAAAAAATCACTATTTTGTTGGACCATGGATACCCTATTGATTCAGCTATTGTCCGTTGGGTAGTGGAACGGTCGAATGCCTGGGTGGAACGCTGCAAGATATTGGTAAAGAACATTAGGAAATGCGATGACAAAAATGAACCTCTGTTTTGTTAGGCTAATGATAAAGCGACTTTCAGCCTTTAGTTAGGATGTCAAATAGGTTCTATAAAAAATCGGCTGGAGAATTATTTATTTTTCTGTGCGTAACATCTATTCTTCTAATTAATTCCCAGCTAACGATAATTGCACGTAGACAGTGAACAGTCTAGAATATTTAAACGTTACAGTTAGCCCTTTATAGGAGATTGCCGATGGCGCAGATTAGCACTCGCCTTTACTGGTTGTTCCAATCACTCATTGCTTTTGTTCCTTATCTGCTGGCAGGTTTGCTGGCGGGTACGATCGTTTTAGCGCTAGGTGTTTTCATTGCTCGTTTCCTTCTATGGGATTGGTTGCTACCTTTTGAAGAATCATGCTTATTAACTCTCAAAGAATGGTCTAATCCGACCCTAGACCGATATATGCTCGCTCTAACTTGGATGGCTCAAGGTGAAATTACCATTCCTATACTCATCGCGATCGCAGGAATTTTGGTTTATCGCAACGAGGCGGTTCCAGTCCTGATCTTGACGATCGGGCTAAGCGGTTCATGGTTGCTTAACGGCATTTTCAAGTCTTTCTTTCGACGCAAGCGACCCGATTTATGGGCATCTTCTAAACGTCCGATGGATTACAGTTATCCCAGCGGTCATTCCATGAGTGCAATTTCCTTTTATGGTTTATTAGCGGCGATCTTGGCGCAATCTCTGAGTATTCCTTTAGGCTTTACTGCAACCTTGGCAGCGTTTTTAAGCTTGGGAGTAGGCTTTAGTCGAGTGTATTTTGGTGTGCATTGGCCAACAGATGTCCTAAGTGGATGGGTTGCTGGTGGCATATGGCTTGCTTCATGTTTGTATGGACTAGTTCAAATTGGTGGAATTTAAATTTAGATTGATAGGCGATCGGTAGAAACGCTGTCAGCTTGCTGAGTCAAATTATAACTATTGCTTTCGGCAGCGAACTTTGCTAGCAGCTTAGGCGTAGGGACGCAAATCCAAAGGGCTTTTGGAATCACTTCAACTGTGATGGGGGTGCGGCCTAGACATTGTCCATCTGCATGAACTTCTAGCGGTGGATAGCTTCTAATCTCAATCTTAGCGACTTTATGAGTATTGAGTCGTTCATGGGGCAATCGTTCACCCCGCATAGCTTTAAAGAAGTGACGCAAATGATCCCATTTGGAAGGTTTATCAATATATATTACGTCCAGTTTGCCATCATTCATTTTTGCGTCAGGCGCTAAGGCAAATCGCACCCCATAGCGAGGACTGTTGCAGATGTTGACTTGCAAGGTGCGTAAACGGCGCATCCGTCTGCCGTCAAGGCGCAAGACCAAGCGGTGCTGTTTAAACTGCAAAAAAGTTCGGATACCTGAGAAGACACTTTTGAAAGCGGTGAAATAATTTTTCTTAATACCTTCTTTAACTTCATCTCCACAAGGAAAGAGTGTCGCTTCTAGACCTACGCCTACTACTTCTACAAAGTAATGATGGTTTGCCTTGCCCATATCAAAGCGACTCCGCTCTCCCTCTACTAAGGTCTGGATGGCTTTGGCTAAATCGCTGGGAATATCTAAGCTAGCGGCAATGTTATTTCGTGTTCCCAGCGGAATAATGCCTAGCACCGTTTGAGTATGCATTAATCCACGCGCTACGGCTTCAATTGTGCCATCGCCTCCCGCTACAATCACAAGGTCAGCGCCCGCCTTGGCAGCTTCAGCAGCAAGACCCTCACCATCTTCATCGGGAGTGGTCGTGCAGAGTTCAGCTTCAATGCCTTGATTTTGCAAAGCATAGACAATTTCATTTAACAGATCGGGTTTGTCGGCAGGGCCAGCAGTGGGATTGATGATGAGTCGGATATTCATTTCTGTGGTTTTCCTACTGGTTTGAAGTTGAAAATAGGGTAGAGGGGTAGAATAAGTTAGATAGATTTTTTAAAATTTGTTAAATAGGGTAACTCTATGGTCTGTTCCTTTTGATTTATACATAGCTCTATCAACATTTTTAAAAAGGATGTTACCCGTTTCTCCATCTTGAGGATATATGGCAATACCAATAGTGGCACTGATAGAAAGGATAACTCCATCAAATTCACATTCTTCAGCAATATAATCAACTATCTTTTTGGCAAGACTAATTACATCGGCTTCTAGATTAACATTGATCAAAATGCATACAAATTCGTCTCCTCCCCATCGACTGACCGTATCTTCGCCACGAACAAAAACGTTTAAACGGTCTGCTACCAACATCAGCACCTTGTCTCCAATCTGGTGACCATACATGTCATTAATGTTCTTAAATTTGTCTAGGTCAATAAACATAATAGCAAGTTTCCAACCATGTCGTTTTGATTGGATTAACCCATAGTCTAGGCGTTGCTCAAACAATAAACGGTTTGGAAGTCCTGTCAGTGCGTCATGAAGTCCAATATGAATTGCCTCTTCTTCTTGAGATTGGGCTTTTGACAAAGCAGCATACACTTCAGAAAGGTCGTTTTTTTTATTTACGAGTTCAGATTCAATTTCGATTCTTTCAGCTACCGCTTTGGCAAGTTCAGCATTTACCGCATGTAAATCATCCGCAGCTTTCACTAACTTTTGCTCGATCTCTTCGTTCTGAGTAACGACTTCTTGAATAGACTGAGATGGAAGATTATCTTTATCTTCTTGCTTTAGAGCTAAATTTACAGAACTAAGTTGATCAGCGGCATCTTTAATACTTTCCTGAATTTCCTCGCTTTGATCAAGTACATGTTTAAGAGGAACGTGGTTAGCTGGAATTGATTTATCCAAATTATTTGAACCTGCTGCTTTATTTTTATCCATATTGTTTTTCCACGCTTTATAGAATTGTGAAGGATGTCTGAGATTTTAGCGGTATCTCATTCCTCTCCACCTAATAGTGTGACACTAGGCTGCTAGAGTCGTGTTTAAGGAAACTCTGCGCTCAATTGGGGTAAATCCCCAAGCCCCTTATAGATCGCTCAGCCAATAGATCTATAATGCCATGCTGAAGAGAATCAGGGATTATCATTATCTAGGTAATTTATGCAATCACTAAATCGTGTTTTACACAATCTCCAGACTTACTGGCTCATTGTCAGTGGGGCAATGATTTGCTTATTACTACTCACAATTACAAATGCCATTACACCACAGTTATTTCTCCTTGCGATCGATCGGGGGATTACTCAAAAGAATCTTCAAGTGGTGCTATATAGTGCTGGAGCAATGGTATTGGTCGCTCTAGGACGCGGCTTGTTCAATTTTGGACAGAGTTTTTGGGCAGAAAAAGCATCCCAAGGAGTTGCCTATGATCTGCGAAATAAAATCTTTGATAAAATTGAAAATCTCAGTTTCAGCTATCACGATCGTGCCCAGACATCCCAACTTCTGACCCGGATTACCAGCGATGTGGAGCAAATTCGTTTGTTTCTCGGGACTAGTTTAGTTCAGGTTGTCAGTTCGATCGTGACCTTACTAGCAACCGCTGTTATTTTGCTATTGATGAATTGGCGATTAGCCTTAATTACTTTGGCCCTTGTGCCATTAGCTGCCTTAATTCTGGCGAATTTTCTGATTAAAAATCAAAAAGTATTTGGGTTAGCTCAAGAACGCTTAGGCGATCTCAATGGAGTTTTGCAAGAAAATATTTCTGGTGTGCGGATTGTCAAAGCTTTTGTACGAGAATCTTTAGAAATGTCCCGATATGAGGGAATTAATCGCCATCTGATTCAAGTCAATATGAAAACGATCGCAGCAATTCGGAATACCTTCCCACTCGTTTTTTTCCTGAGTAACTTAATTACCCTCGCTGTTGTTGGATATGCAGGGATTGAGGTCATTAATAAGCGATCGACCATCGGAGAATTAGTTGCTTTTAATACTTACCTGTTATTTATTTTACAACCCATTCTATTGATCGGTTTTGCGGCTCCTGTGATCGCTCAAGCCGCAGCGTCAGCCGAACGAATTTATGAAGTAATCGATACGCCGATCGAAATTAAAAATCGTCCAAATGCGATTCCCTTAAAAGGTTGTATCGGTCGAATTTCCTTTGAGAATGTCCAATTTCGTTATCCTGGCTCGGAAACATTCGCTATTGAGGGCATTTCATTTGAAACCAAACAGAATGAATTAATCGCTCTATTAGGGACGACTGGTTCTGGTAAAAGTACGATCGTTAACTTAATTCCCCGCTTTTATGAGGTGACTGAAGGAGCCGTCAGAATTGACGGTTGTGATGTGCGAGATCTCCAATTATCTAGTTTGCGATCTCAGATTGGTATTGTATTACAAGAAACCAGATTGTTTTCAGGAAGCATCCGCGCAAATATTTCTTACGGGTTGCCCAATGCTACTTTAGATCAAGTAATTATCGCGGCTAAATCGGCCCAAATTCATGATTTTATTAATGATTTACCCGATGGTTACGATACACTAGTTGCGGAACGTGGAGTCGGATTATCCGGCGGACAACGGCAAAGAATTGCGATCGCCAGAACATTGCTCACCGACTATAAATTACTCATCCTTGATGATAGTACTTCCGCTGTCGATGCTCAAACTGCTCGTCAAATTCAAGCGGCTTTAGATGATTTAATGCACCTCAAAAAATGTACTGCATTTGTCATCGCTCAACGGATTAGTACTGTCCGTTATGCCGATCGAATCATTTTGATGGATAAAGGCCATTTAATCGCCCAAGGAACCCATGAAGAATTAATGATTCATAGTCCGCTCTATGGGTCAATTTTAGAATCACAAATGCAAAGAGGAGAATGATATGAGAGCAGTTACCCCCTTCGTCGGCGCAGAACATAAAGCTGTCCAACAATTTTCAACGTTATTCAGATTATTTGAATATTTCAAACCCTATCAAAAACAGATTCCGATCGCCTTAATGTTTGTTTTATATGGTGCGGCGACTCAGGCAATCGGGCCATTTTTAATCGGGCGATCGATCGATAGATTAGTCAATAATGGTAATGTAGCTGAATTGATGGAAGTATTGGCAGTACTGGCAATTATTTATATCACTGGTGTCATCGCCATTCGTGAACAGATTTATAGGGTTGGCTATATTATGCAGCAGGTGCTGGCCCAAGTACGTCACGACCTTTTTACTAAGATTCAGAGCCTGCCCATTAGCTTCTTCGATCGCAGTGAAGCAGGGGATTTGATGAGCCGATTGATTAATGATGTCAGTACACTTAATCAAGCATTTGGTCAAACTGTAGCGCAAATGTTGGGGCAATTATTTACTCTAATTGGTATTATTATTGCTATGCTCTCGATCGATCTGCGATTGGGTTTAATTAGTAATTTAATTATCCCCTTAATGTTGATTACTACAGGTTTATTTGCACGATGGGCAAGAAGTAAATTTCGCATTACTCGCCAGACTATTAGTCAGATGTCGATTAAATTAGAAGAAGGCATTGGTGGTGTTAGAGAAGCCCAAGCTTTCAATCATGTACCGCTAGATATTCAAGAATTCATGGTCTTAAATGCAGCTAATCGTGATGCAAATGTTCAAGCCGTCGCGATTACGTCCGCTTTTTTACCCTCGATCGATCTCCTGAACACCTTGGCGACAGCAGCGGTATTAGCCTGTGGTGGTTATTTTGCAGTTGTCGGCACAACGACTGTAGGAACAGTAACTTCTTTCTTAATTTATGTCCAACAGTTTTTTCGACCCATTCAAATTTTGAGCCAATTTTATACTCAAGCTCAATCAGCCTTAGCTGGAGCCGAACGAATTTTTGCACTATTAGATGAACCTGTACTATTGCAAGATGCTGAAGATGCCACCGAAATGCCACCCATTCAAGGAGCCGTTACATTCGATCGAGTCGATTTCGGGTATAACATTGATAGATTAATTCTCAAAGATATTACGCTGCATACTAAACCCGGACAAACGATTGCTTTAGTTGGGGCTACAGGGGCTGGAAAAAGTACGATTATTAATTTGATTTTACGATTTTATGATGTGACTTCTGGATCAGTTAAAATCGATGGCATTGATGTCCGAAGTGTCACTCAGGCAAGTTTGCATCGGCAGATTGGGTTAGTTTTGCAAGAGAATGTCTTATTTAGCGGGACAGTCGCCGAAAATATTGCTTTTGGTCGTTCCAATGCAACTCAAGTAGAAATTGAAACAGCGGCACAAATTGCTAATGTTCATGAGTTTATTGTTCAATTACCTCAAGGATATCGAACGCTATTAGGCGAACGGGGCGCTAATCTTAGCCAAGGACAGCGCCAATTAATTAGTATCGCTCGTGCTGTGTTGGTAAATCCGCGTATTTTGATTTTGGATGAAGCAACTAGTAGTATCGATACTCGAACTGAGGTTTTAGTCCAAGAAGCGATCGATAAATTATTAATAAATCGCACTAGTTTTGTCATTGCCCATCGGCTCAGTACGGTCACCAAAGCCGATCGAGTGTTGGTAATTCAGCAAGGACAAATTGCCGAACAAGGGACTCATACAGAGTTACTTCTTCAGCAAGGTATCTATGCAAATCTCTATGCTATGAGTTTGAGTTAGTAACATGAATATTTCAAATAGAAAGATAAGCAATGTTTAGTAAGATTCGATCGCCCCTATTAAACTTTAGAAAATGAATGTGGAGACGATCGGGATTTTTCCTGCACCAGTCAGCGGTCGGTCTTCCCAAAGTGCGATCGCGTATTTATCATTTTCCAATCCACTAACCCTCAAAAAACTCCAGATAGCACCGACATCGGTTTGAGCATCGTCCAGAAAATCGGCGAAACTGCCGGAGGATAGACTCCTCTAAAGTCAGAGCTAGGTAAGGGCACAGTCTTCTACTTCACCTAGCCGAAACCAAAAGGAATACAAAGGAAAGAACTACTCTATACCGATCGGTTAATTAGTGTTCAAAAGGGGTAGATTAAAGTAAGGCGATTAAAATTCTTAATTAGTTCACATCATGACAACTTTTAGCCCTACTCAGCCTGTTGTCCGCATCAAACAAGCTGCTATGGATGTTCAAGATCTTGAAGGACTCCTACGTCTCAGCATCCAAGTAAAAGACCGCAAATTACTGTATCTTTTCTATACTCGTATTGACCAAGCTTTTATTCTGTGGGGTATTATCTGTACCATTATTTTCTTGACGGCTCAGTTCTCGACGATCGGATGGACTGCGCAAGCGACTATATGGTCAATTCTGACTCTGATTGGTTCTTGGGGCACCTATCGTTTGACTTGGTATTGGGTGAGCGTAGAACGAAAGCGGTGGGTGGTCTATGCCTGGATAGGACTGATGATCATCGGTGTCATTTTGACCAATTGGGGCATTTTTGGTAATGGCTGGATCGTGTTATCGCATCTGTCTTTGTTGTGGTTGGGATTGAGTGCGATCGGATATCTCATCACAGGATTGGGACTGCGATCTCGGGCATTTCTTTCATGCGGAGTGGTACATTTGGTCGCACTTATGCTATTGCCCTATGTCCCGACATGGCAGTTTCTATTTAGTGGATTTATCACTGCTGGGAGTCTATTTTTACTAGCCTCGTTTCAGTGGGACATGTATTCTGACCCTGATTTACAAATCCTAACGGAGCAACAGAAACAATTCAATTTAGATCAGGCAAAAAAACGAGCGTCAACTCTATAAGGAAGTACATAGATAAGTTGTTTTTCATAACCATTGAGGTACCAATTGTTCTGTTTATTCCGTTAGCATAATGGAACGAGCTTCGCAATTATTGTACGTCGCTAAGTTCGTTTAGTTCTAAAGCTGTTTCCTGTATTAGTTACAAGATAACGAATGCACTAGATGGGGGTTTTGTCGTTGTGCCCCAGTACTACCGATCGTAGGAGAGCGGCGTCAGATTGGTAGATAGTGATGAAAATAGCTTCTAGAATGCCATTCCAAGTACAACGTAATCTGTAAATAATACAGTTAGTGTAGAGTTTTTGTCGCCTCCTCTACTTAGTCTCTACCAATGGGGAATTAAACTTCCTATCAGAACGATCGAACGTAGAGAATAGCTGTATTATTTCACACTTCAATTACTGCTAATTGAGGTAAAGGTTTATGGGTGGCTGCATAGGCGATCATTAGAGATTCAAAGGCTTCAATGCTATTTTCGACAGCTTCTTGGTAGGTGTTACCATGGGTTCCCCACTTTGAACTAGGAAAGTCAGGGAAGGCAACTGAGAAACATTAATCTTCGCTAGACTACTGAATTAATACTTGAACTATCCCAAAAGTGGCTTTGGTAAAGGACATGTTGTCTTTTCAGAAGACCGAGATAAATTTGATTCAGATAATTCGGCCACTTTTTTGATCACTAATCTTTGATGACTAATTTTTGATGATTCATATGATTCCTTCAGCCCCAGATAACTATCGGGTCGTTTGGTCTCAATTTGAAGCAGCTTATCCTGCATTAGCAGGGCAAAGATTTGTATAGAAATCATTTGACAAGATCTATGTGGACCATTGGGAATGCATACCAAAAGTGTTACCCTCTAAGCGTCATGAGTCAGTCGGTAAAGCCAGCAATCAACAGTTACAGCCTCTGAATTTTGGAATTTGGAATTATGGTAGCTTTACAGATCTTTAAGGAACTGAAATGCTTGTCTAGTCTGATCTAGACTTTTTTGAGTAAGGCTGCATGTATATTTTTCTCCCCTTACCAAATCGTCCTTACCTACTCTCTTAGGATTATCTCCATGTTTCCAAATCACCGTCCTCGCCGTTTGCGATCGAATGACACCTTGCGCCGTATGGTGCGTGAAACCGTGTTAACGCCCAATGATTTGATTTACCCATTGTTTGCAGTACCGGGAGAAGGCTTTGCGAAGGAAGTCGTTTCCATGCCGGGGGTTTACCAGCTTTCGGTGGACAAAATTGTCGATGAAGCCCAGGAGGCTTATAACTTAGGGATTCCCGCTATTATTCTATTTGGGATTCCGGCAGATAAGGATGTAGATGCGACTGATGCTTGGCATGATTGCGGCATTGTTCAGAAGGCGACGGCAGCCGTGAAAAAAGCGGTGCCCAACTTAGTCGTAATTAATGACACTTGCCTTTGTGAGTATACGCCCCATGGTCATTGTGGTTATTTAGGAGAAAGCGATTTGACGGGCCGAGTGTTGAATGATCCGACGCTGGAGCTGTTGAAAAAAGTGGCGATCGCTCAAGCTCAAGCGGGAGCAGATATTATTGCGCCGTCGGGGATGATGGATGGCTTTGTCGGGGCGATTCGGGGAGCTTTGGACGGGGCTGGGTTTGCAGATATTCCTATCATGTCCTATGCCGCAAAATATTCGTCTGCGTATTATGGCCCGTTTCGAGATGCTGCTGAGTCTACGCCGCAGTTTGGCGATCGGCGGACCTACCAGATGGATCCCGGTAATGCCCGTGAGGCGGTGAAGGAGATTTTGCTGGATCTCGAAGAGGGGGCGGATATGTTGATGGTGAAGCCTGCGCTGTCCTACATGGATATTATCCATCGCGTCAAGGAGGCGAGTAACGTTCCGGTGGCGGCCTACAATGTTTCGGGTGAATATGCCATGGTTAAGGCGGCGGCGCTGAATGGATGGGTTGATGAGGAGCGGATTGTATTGGAAACGCTGACGAGTTTTAAACGGGCGGGGGCGGATATGATCTTGACTTATCATGCGAAGGATGCGGCACGTTGGATCGGCTAATTGCAGATAGTGGATCAGGTTTGATCTAAGGCTTGACTTAGCTTCTGTATCAAAATTTCTGTGCGAGTTGGGGTGTGAATGCTATAAGGAGTACGATCGTCTCTGATTCCTTGTTTTGTTCAGCCCTCAACCTTGCCACCGTGGTCTATATGACTAGCTTCGATTTACTTTTATTGACGATTTACTTTCTGTGTGTGACCTCTGTGTTTGCTCGTATCATTGATTCATTTAATGATGAGTTTTTCATCATTGTGGACCAAGATGAATTGAAGAAACAACTTGAAGGCGTAAAGCTGGACGATCGGGTGGATATTTCGTTTAAGTTTAAGGGCCGATACGAGTTTCATACGCTTAAGGAGTTTGGGGTCAATGTTAAAAATAAATCCAACGAGCATCCGTTGTATGTGGATTGGAATGCGAGCAGTGTGACAGATTTGGATGGTAAGGCTAGACGAGTGACACGTTTGATTCCAGGAAATTCTATAGATCTATTTCAACAGCAAGCTCTCAGTCCAGTGGCGGCTAACAACACCTTAAAAGAGAACATTGTTGCTGAAGACATGCTGAAGCGCAAAGGAGATGATGGTCCACTGGAAATAGACAAAACTCTTTTAGATCTATCTAAACCTAAAATTCCTGGTCCTGCTTTGGCCCGTTATTTCGCATTTATGAGTTTAAAAAGTAGGTTGAAATTTAGCTTAAACTTGATGCTACGAGTAGTAAACGATGGGACACCTAGCACGGGCTATGGGATTCCGATTCGATGTGACTTTTTTCTGCAAAAACTTCGCTGGCAGGCGGGTTTGCCTTGGAATCCTAAGCAACCGGGCTAATAAGTGACAAGAGATTCTAATTGATCTATTTTCACTGGAATATCTTGAGTTAATACTTCAAAGCCACGATCGGTGACGAGTACATCATCTTCGATCCGAATGCCTCGTACATCATTAAAGTGTTCGAGGCATTCCCAATTTACGACATCATTATATTTTTCACGATTTTTGGGATCATTCAAAATTGCAGGCACTTGATAAAATCCGGGTTCTATGGTGACGACCATTCCCGTCTGTAATGGCCGATCGAGCCGTAAAAATCCTAGACCAAACCGATCGCTCCGAGTTCGACCCTTTGCATAGCCTGCTGCATCGCCTAAGTCTTCCATATCATGCACGTCTAATCCCAGTAAATGACCAACACCATGGGGGAAAAACAAGGCATGAGCATCACGATCGACTAATGTTTGGGCATCACCTTTAAGAATTCCGAGATCAATAAATCCTTCTGTGAGTTTGAGGCAAGCTAACAAATGCAAATCTTTGTATTCTACACTTGGTTTTATGGCGGCGATCGCAGCATCATGGGCGGCTAAAACGACATTGTACAAATCTCGCTGAGTGGACGAGAACTTACCAGAAGCATTCCAGGTTCGAGTGACATCTGCGGCCCAGCCATTTTGGGTTTCCGCACCGACATCTGCAAGAATTAAATCAGTCGGTTTAATTGAATGATGATAATGCTCATTGTGTAGAACTTCACCATGAACAGTGACAATACTGTTGTAGGCGGTGGTCATATTGTGGCTTAGGATTACCGATTCCATGGCCGATCGTACTTCTGCTTCAGTTTTTGCAGTTTTTGAAGCGTTCATTCCGGCAAGATGCGATCGGGTTGTGACTTCTATAGCCTTTCTAATTTCACTAATTGCATACTCATCATGCTGTAGTCGAAGAGTGACGATCGCATTTACAATTTCATCATCAAATTGATTGGTGATGGCGGTAGGAAGTTCTGATAGTGGATGGGTATAATCGGCTCCGATCGTGGCGGCTAGATCATCTCTTGTTAGAGATTCGCCATGCCATAGAGCGCTACCGGGATGCGGATTGTCCAGGTAGAGTGTGAGTTTGCCTTGGGCGAGTTGAATGACGGCTGATTCAATTGGGGTGCCTGCAAAGTAAAGAAAATGACTACTGGCACGAAAGGGATATTTGTTTGCTGGGAAGTTACGACTTGGCCGTTTTCCAGCGGCAATAAAAACAGGTTTATCCGTTAATTTCGCTAGTTTTTCACGACGGGTCTTGAGTGATTGAATCAGCATGAGTGAATCCAGAGTTGAGAACTTGCCCAATATCCACCTTCTTCGGCTGAATGAATAATTGCTTTTATTTTCATGGTGAAGTTTTACTGTGCGCGATCGCATTAAATCTATCTATGTCATCCTAGCTCAAAATAAGAAAATCCTCTGACTCTGCGATCGCATTATCAAAGGACTTAAGGAGTTTTAAATTTGGAATTTAGTATTCAGGCACAGATGGATCAACGTCTCGGCTCCAAGCCAAAATACCACCAATAATGTTTGTGCCTTTGATTCCGGTTTTTTCGCTGATTATTCCGATCGCTTTTGCCGATCGACCACCCGCTTTGCAATGCACAATCAGCTTTTTGTCGCCCAACAATGCTTTGATCCGATCGACACCATCTGCATTTTCAATGTCAGGCAATGGAATCAATACGGCACCGGGAATCTTACCAATATCAAACTCATGGGTATTACGAACATCTACTAAAAGATAATCCGTTGCACCACTATCAATCAGCTTTTTCAAATCCGTAA
>JANXNM010000790.1 GCA_025354065.1 Synechococcales cyanobacterium 340R_concoct_173_sub
AACGGCCAACGCTAAGGAGAACAGAAATGAATCGAGAACCGGGCGTTTTAAGTAAACGTTAGCGACAAAAATCAACACGACGAGAATCAATGTCACTTCCATTAAGAAATAACCAAATTTACTCAGCCCTGTTTCAAATTCAGTTTCAGGTGGACGAAGTTTAAGACGTTCGGAGATTTTACCAAATTCAGTTTGCTTTCCAGTCTGAGCAACTACTGCGGTGGCCGTACCGCTAATTACATTAGTGCCTAAATAAAGCGTATTGGTGCGATCGCTAAGTCCGATATCGGCTGATAATACACCACTTAATTTGTCCGCCGGATAGGTTTCTCCCGTCAGGGCAGCTTCATTTACCGATAAGTCTTTCGAGTTTAAAATCAGACAGTCACCCGGAATACTATCACCTGCCTTCAGCAAAACAATATCACCGGGAACAACTGACTCATTAGGAATATCTTGCGATTGACCGTCCCGCAAAACTGTCGCTTTGATCTGCACTAAGCCCAACAGCTTAGACACTGCATCGGCAGCACCGCGTTCTTGCCAAAAGCCCAGGAGTCCGCTAATCAGAACGATCGTTAGAATAATTACAGTATCAATCCCATCGCCCAGAAATCCTGAGAGAATTGCCGCTGCCATTAAAATTAGAATGATTGGACTTTTAAACTGATTCACCAATAAAGCTAACGTATGAGACTGCCGCTTTTGCTTCAGACTGTTGGCTCCATAGTCTATTAGCCGTTGCTCTGCCTCTTGACGACTCAAACCCTGAGGACGACTGTTAAGCTGACGTAATGCTTGTTCAGTCGGTATGTTCCAAAAGGTGAGAAGGGTGGGAGGCATAGATTGAGTCATGATTCAGCCCTATCGAGTATGAATAAATCGGACTAGTCTAACACCGAGCCAACCTAAGAGTGGGTACACAATCAGGGCAATTAAAACATTAAGATCAAAAATGTTCGCGCCATCACCCGCAACTGGGCTGACAAATAAAGTGGAAAATGGTGCAACAAACGGTGCCGACAACATTGCAATAAATTGGCTAACCGTATTTCGCGTATTGGCTCCCGATACTCGTAGCAAAAAGCGCAGTCCAAGCAGAACTTCTAGCGATCCCACTAAAAAATAAATACTACTAATGAGCCAGTTGAAGGTCGATCGTCGTTTACCTGTTGCTAGACGATCTTCTTCCTGTTGAAGTCGAAAGGTTTCTTCTTCAGCCCGAAGCTCTTGTCGCCGCTCGTTATTTTGCTGCTCGTGAGAATCTGGTCTCATAGAATATATCTCCAAATCAATGTCATTTGTTTACGATCGTACAATACACCAGACAATTTTTAAGATAATTGCAATTCTAGCGTTGAAGTTCGACCATTTACCAGATGTACGGATTCTAGATGAAAGTCAACCCCAACGGCCTGGTGGTTAATCCGGGTAGAAATTGCGTCAAC
>JANXNM010000813.1 GCA_025354065.1 Synechococcales cyanobacterium 340R_concoct_173_sub
CCCTCATTTCGGGCACGAGCCTCCCAATATCCGTCAGCCCCAACGCTTTCATCCGCAGAAGGCTTTTCGTCCGTCTTTGAATTTGGAGTAACACTATTAGCCGTAGTCAAATAACTCTGGTCAGATGGAATTTTATATCCATATCCAGTTTGAGCGGTATTATTACGATCGGGGACTGGCTTTGTCTGCTTTCCACCAGTAGAACTAGGCAAAGGATAGGTTGGCTTTGGTCCCCATCGACCATCGGCTCTTGACAAATCATCAATGTAAGGGGTTGGCTCGTTTTTAAACTGAATTCGCTGCTGAAGAGAATTACTGTAAGTCGGGGCTTGATAATTAGATGAATTATTTTTCGGATTAGCACCAGAACCCGTTGCGTCTTTTTGGGTTTGACGCTTGTCCTCGGTCAGAATGGCAACTGGATCACTGTAAACAGCAGCAGGCAGGGCCGTACTAGTATCGTTACTGCTCTTAATAACAATATCCGTCATAGGCTGACCAGCTTGCTGATAATGCGGTACGAATCCACCCTCAGCAGTCGCCTTCCCCATCAATCCGGCAGCAATGACACCTTGAAACTTATCGTCATCGGTACCCGTTGTAATTGAGATTTCAGAGTTGTCGATCGGAGGATAAAGGCAAGAGTTTTTTGAACTAATCAACAGCGATTGAAATTCGGTTTCTTTATTTCCAACAATTAAATTACCTTCCGTATGCATAGCGCCATTAAAACGGAAGGCAGAACCGGGAAATACTTCCAAATCGTTGCGGAACCATGCACCCCATTTATTTCCTTTACTTATTTCACGATCTTGATGGAATTCAATCGTAGTGGCAACAGATTTTGCGCTGTATGGCACAACCAGAACATCCACTTGAAAATTTTTACGGACGATCGAGGTATTAGTGGGATCATTAAACCAACCGACAGAGGTAGAAGCAGAAATAGCACTAGATGGCAATTGACAAGCTGAACCAGTCTCAGTTGTTAGTGGACCATGGCGGACAACACCCCGATCGGATTTCCATCGGTCACTTTGCGTAACGAGTAAGCGTTGAGATTTAGCCGGATCTGCGTCTGGAGGAGTCTTAAAGATGATTGAGTAAACAACCGTTGCATCGTCTTTTTCATCACCATCCGTATCAGCTTTGAACGACCAAACATTATCTTTACCGGGCGTATTCAGCAGATCTAGTTTGGTTTCTCCGGGCAGAAGGTACGGATTAGCAGGGTCGGTAGGTGAAATTTGAATTTTTGCGAAGGCAAGTCCATCGTCGTCAAGTCCATCATTCTGCATCATGGCGGCGAGCCTTTTTTCCGTAGGAACATTACCACTGGGATAACGATTGTCTTGGCCACCATCAAACATAAATTCCAGCTTCGATCGTGCCCGATCGATCGCAGGCGTTGCAGCATTATAGATAACGCGCTGCTGGTTGCTCGTAATGACTTGGATGTTGCGAGTGTAAGCCCGATAAGTCAATGCTCCCACAGACAACGA
>JANXNM010000835.1 GCA_025354065.1 Synechococcales cyanobacterium 340R_concoct_173_sub
CTCTAATGGATAGAAGTAATTTAACGATCGAAATAATACTTAGGATAGATCTAAACAAATCTATCCTGCAAACTCAATTTCATAATTGCCATCACTATCTACAGTAATTTGATTACCTTCATCATCGATCGTCGAAATTGCTGCATTGCCATATTCATCGACACAAACTGCCGTATCCACACCATTGTCAGAACATTCAACCGCACTAGCTGAATGGGCGAACATTGTTAAGTTCATCACAGTGACGATCGCAATAGTTCCGATAGCAAAAAGCTTCTTTTTGACCATGATAAGAAATTGTATAGGAAATAACACTTTTAAATATAACTAACAAATTTATTGCCGTCCTCAGTAGAAATACTCGGAACCCCTTAGGAAAGTCTAGTATATTTGCTCATTAGTTTGTGCGATCGTTGGGTGTGCTCGTGCATTGACTCTTAGGTTAAATCCCTCATTTCTGGCTCTTATTATTTGGGAATGAGGGATTGTGATTCATTAAGTTGATTGTTCAAATATAACGAACCCTCAACTTAATAAACGAGAATTATACGGCCATCCGTCGATCGATCGCCTCGCCCCAAGTTTCTGTCATCTCAGCCACTGACACATTAATTACCGTTTGCTCTTGAACAACAATTTCTAAAGCAGATCCAATTACTGTACCAATCCGTTCCCAATTGCCTTGCAGCACACCATTCAAATAGGTTTCCCATTCAGTTTGATTCTCTGGCGACACGGTGGCAATAATTCGCGCTCCGCCTTCAGCGAACAGTGCGTAATCCAAACCATGACTCTCACTAATCAATTCAACCAATGCGCCAATGTTGCCACCAATGCAGGACTCGGCCAAGGCTATGGCTAATCCACCTTCAGAGCTATCATGAGCTGATTTAATCCAAGATTGTCGAATGCCTTCACGACAGGCCGCTTGTACCGATCGTTCCAACACGAAATCCACAACAGGCGGTTGACCTGCGGCAATGTTTTGAATCGCCATCAAATACTCAGACCCACCAAAACTAATGGTATTTGCCTGGGCACTGGTCGGTAATCCTAAAAGGTAAATCCGATCG
>JANXNM010000872.1 GCA_025354065.1 Synechococcales cyanobacterium 340R_concoct_173_sub
CCTTTATACAGAAGCTGCGGGACAAGTCGTTTTCGGGAAGAGGATAGATAATCTGGAGTAGGATAATAGGCGGCTAGCTTAGACCAATCTACCGAATCCCATCCTTCAGGATTATTCATATAGGTTTCAAAGGGCTGACGGACATTGCCTGAAATGTATACTGCTTGTACTTCAATCGCTCCAAAATCGAGAACTCTACCTCGATCGTCATAGGAAACCAACACAATATCAATATTGCCCGCAGATTGGCCCTGAGCATCTTTTAGGCGAACTTCAGTTAGTGAAGTCCAGTTCGCTTGTTCCCCAAAAAAGAATGACGCAGCATTTTCAGCAATTAACCAGTCTTGCCGGAAGCGAACAGGACAAGTAATAACAGGTGATTCTTTATGATAAATACTACAAACACCCAGTGGATCGTTGGCCTTGTCTTTTGTGCAATTTGGAACTTTATTATTGTAAGGACATAGCTTGTTCTTTCGATATCGTTGTGCTGATTCCGAGAAGCTATTACTGGGAAATCCAAAGACCTCTGCAAGGGGATTATTAAACATGGAATTGAGGCTTTCCTGTAAACAATAGGAAAATTAAGGATACCGTGTAAATTCGATTATCGCCGGAATCTGCTGCAGATTTATCGAATAATCAAACCCATAAGCGATCGACGCAATATCCAAATCCGTCATCGCAGTCGTCAGGGCATTGATCATTGCATTACTCAGCAGTCAGGAAAAACTAAAAACCTTTCCCCTCATCATCTCCCCTTCTCACCGAAATCGTGCACAAAAAATAGTTCAAAAAATCAAAAAAAAGCGATCGTATTGGAATTACCCAACCGATCGCCCTCACTAGCATCTAAATCCTTAACTAATCAATCTGAACCAGTCAGACCAATCAATTCTTATGTCCCAGAAGTCCAAGAGTTGATATAAGTCGTCTGAACATCAGTCAAGGAATCAATCGAGAAACCCATTGCTTGCAACTTCAGACGAGCAATTTCCTTATCCAGATGATCAGGTACGGAATATACACGAGGCTCAAGTTGGCCTTGGTTCTTGACCAAAAACTCAACGGAAAGCGCTTGGTTAGCAAAGCTCATGTCCATCACAGCACTTGGATGACCTTCGGCTGCTGCCAAGTTGACCAAACGACCTTCGCCGATTACGACAAC
>JANXNM010000878.1 GCA_025354065.1 Synechococcales cyanobacterium 340R_concoct_173_sub
TCACGCATTCGGGCCGATCGGGTTGCAACAAGCGTTTGATAATTAATTATATTTAATACATAGGTCTCAACCCATTGGGCCTGCCAAAGCGGGGCTTCAACTCGCAGAATGGGTTCATTGGCCAACACAATGGTGCCTTCAGAAATCGCCCACACCGTGCCTGTGAATCCCCCAGTCCTTAAAATTTCCCAAAATCGATCGGGTGCATTTTCAAACAGCGGTAATTCTTGAAGAGCCGCAATTTGAAGGGTACTAAATTTCAAGGTTTCTAAATATCGCAATACCTCAGTCAATCCCATCGCCACTAAATAGCCAAAATCATCGGGCATCCGACGCGTAAACAATTCAAAACTCGCCGATCGCGCCTCAAGTCCTTCACCCACATAACAAGCCGCCATCGTGACCTGATAGAGGTCGGTCAATAGACTCAAATCTTCTACAGTAAATTCAGGAGTAACGGCAGCGCTCATCGCAATGGAGTTGAACAACAATGCTTTATTATTATGGTAGTTTTAACCAAAAGTCAAGGCTTTTCTTAAGGCTTTTTCTGCTTGAAGTGCGATCGGAGTCTTAGAATTAGATCTTAATTATAGTTTTTTACAATAAAATTAACCTGTGTATAGTGAGGCTATACGAAGAATCGTATACAAAATAATGGAATGACGATCGTTCGATCTATAGTCATAGCAGATCAAATCTCAACAATATTTGGTCAATTCTTAAGCCTGTTGATGCTGGTTTCTCTTCATTCCTGTTCATCAGTAAAACTATACTTACGAGGTTGTCCTATGCGAATGCCACGATTTTTCGTTAATGTCGTATCGTATGTTTCAGAAGCGGTCAGTCGCATTTTTGGGCTAGATGACGACAATTATCCAGCTACGGGAGTTCAACCGTTTACTGGCGACAAAAATAGTCAGGAGAAAACCAAATAAGACGATGAAAGTTAAGACAATACAAACCAATTAAATTCTACGATCGAATTCTTCCACTCTTCAAAACAAGAACCCCATTTTTACTTTACATAGTAGAAATGGGGTTCTTTACTAAATTCAACTGAATTCAATACTAGTCTTATGAAGAGAACGACTTACCGCAACCACAAGTTTGGTTTGCATTGGGATTGGTAAATTGGAAACCGCCGCCAATGAGCGCATTGCTGTAGTCGAGCATCATGCCATAGATGTACAGCAGGCTTTTTGGGTCGCAAATCACCTTAAACCCGTCATAGTCATAGACTTCATCATCGGGTCGAATATTGGCAATCTCTTCAAAATCCATCGTATAGGACATGCCTGAACAACCACCACCCCGAACACCCACGCGCAAACAAAGGTCTTTCCCTTGCTGATCCCGCAGCGTCCGAACTTGGGTTAATGCAGTTTCCGACATTAAAATGCCCTGTTGGGGGGGTGTTGCGACTGCCTGAGTCATGGTTTCTCCTGTTAAGCTTGAATGAAAAAATCTGAACGATCGAACTCGTCATACTTTATATTCTAAAGGCTGCGGTGAAGATCTAACACGCTTGTCATAAATCCCATTAATCTCTCACCAGTTGCCCTTTAGTTTCTAGTGAAGCTCGGATTTGCGGTAAGGTAAAAAGTATCGAATATAAGCCGAACCCATGACCCTCGCTTCGACGAACGA
>JANXNM010000003.1 GCA_025354065.1 Synechococcales cyanobacterium 340R_concoct_173_sub
TTGTTGTCAGCCAAGCCCCAAATACAATCGGAGATCTTAATTTCCCTAATGACTGCCTCAACGATTCAGCCAAACCGACAACCTTGAATTCCATAGCGTCACCCACGAATACATATTACCTCTGACCAGTCTGCCCCATCCTTTATCAACGGGTCTCCACAGAAATACCCAAAAATTTAGAGACCGATCGATAAATTTCTTCCCCACTGCCTAAAAAACCCTGAGATCTGTCCTTGATATAAAGTTATGTAACTATCTTGACGCTAAAACAGCTTGACAGCTTGACAGTTTCCGATCGGCCAAGCTAGTGTATATTTAACCCGGGTCAATCAAATAAAAGTCGTATGCAAGATAAGCAGAAAGTTACGTTGTATCTCCCCTCCGACCTCCATCGCCAACTTAAAATCCGGGCGGCGGTTGATGCGGAGCCGATGTCTTCTTTAGCAGAGCGGGCGATCGGGTTTTACCTATCCCACGGGGATGTAGTAGAACGAGCGGAGAACTATGGTGCGACCCATCGCATTTATAGCTGTCCTGAGTGCGAAACCCTGTTGGTCGTGCAGGAAGGCGCAATGCTTGCTCTTGGTCAACATGCTGCTACCGCCACAGACGATCTAATTGGATTCCCTAGTGAGGAACTCCTCGTGTCCTGCTAGAACAGCCAATATGATTAGTGTTCTGAGTTGCTGTCAAAGACGTTTTAATTGAGGTGGATCGCACTATGCAAGAAGAGCTAAGTATCTTAATCCAGGCTCAATATCCTTTAATCTACCTCGTCACATCCGAGGAAGAACGTGCAGAGCAAGCGATTGCCCTGATCGCCGAGCAAAAGCCCGAGAAGAAGCTATTTGTTTGGACTCTGACCAGAGGGATTCTCGAATATGGTGGAACGGGTTCACCACAGCATGGTACGATTCCGCCTCAACAAGCCCTTGAATTTGCAATTCGTCATCGCGACGCCGCCATCTTTGTTTTCAAAGATCTGCATCCTTTCCTCCATGACGGGACAGGTAGCGCAGAGGTTGTTCGTTGGGTTCGAGATGCGATCGCGGCTTTCAAAGGAACTCAAAAAACCATCATTCTCATGTCTCCGTTCCAGCAGATTCCGATCGAACTGGAAAAGGAAGTGGCTGTCCTTGACTTTGCTCTCCCCTCCATGCAGGAGCTTGAAAGCGTTCTCAATCGGCAACTGGCTTTAACCAGGGGGAAAGCCCTGACGGATGAAACCAGAGAGAAGCTTATCAAGGCCGCTCTAGGGTTAACGAAGGATGAAGCTGAAAAGGTTTATCGCAAAGCCCAAGTGACCGCCAACAAGCTAACTGAAGCTGAAGTTGAGATTGTCCTTTCTGAAAAGAAGCAACTCATCAAGCGCAATGGAATCTTGGAATACATTGAGGATGACGAGACTCTGGCCTCTGTCGGCGGACTCGAAGAACTCAAACATTGGCTGACCCAACGATCGAATGCCTTTACAGAGCGTGCTCGTGACTATGGGTTGCCCCAACCAAAAGGAATGCTCATTTTAGGCGTCCCTGGTTGCGGAAAGTCATTGATTGCCAAGACCACGGCACGTCTTTGGGGTTTGCCATTGCTGCGTCTAGACATGGGTCGGGTTTACGACGGATCCACTGTTGGTAAATCTGAAGCTAATCTACGAGCTGCCTTGAAAACCGCTGAATCAATTTCTCCGGCCATCTTGTTCATCGACGAACTCGATAAAGCCTTTGGTGGTGCAGGCGGATCGGCAGATTCAGATGGTGGTACCTCAAGCCGAATTTTTGGCTCATTCCTCACTTGGATGCAAGAGAAAACCTCTCCTGTCTTCGTGATGGCGACCGCCAACCGAGTCGAACGTCTCCCTAGTGAATTTCTTCGCAAAGGGCGGTTTGACGAAATCTTCTTTGTCGATCTGCCAACCGCAGAGGAACGAGGAGACATATTTAAAATTCACCTCATGAAGCGACGGCGCGAGATCGATAGGTTTGATCTTGCCCAACTTGCCAATGTCTGCGATGGCTTTTCAGGCGCAGAAATTGAACAAGCTCTGATCGCTGCCATGTATGAAGCGTTTGCTCAGGAACGGGAGTTCACCCAGTTGGACATTATTGCAGCGTGCCGCGCTACGATGCCGCTGTCCAAGACCATGACTGAGCAAGTCACTGCTCTCAGAGATTGGGCACGCCAACGT
>JANXNM010000047.1 GCA_025354065.1 Synechococcales cyanobacterium 340R_concoct_173_sub
GAGTGGACAGAGGATGGGATTTTAGAATTCTACTGGGGGGAGCATATTCACCTTGGGCATTATGGAAACCCCGTGGGCCGCAAGGATTTTCTGGCGGCGAAGTCGGATTTTGTGCATGAAATGGTGAAGTGGGGAGGATTAAATCGATTCGCGGCGGGTACGACGGTTTTGGATGTGGGCTGTGGAATTGGGGGAAGCAGTCGAATTTTGGCGCGGGACTATGGGTTTGAGGTGACGGGGATTACGATTAGTCCGGGACAGGTCAAAAGAGCGACGGACTTGACACCAGCGGGGGTGACGGCAAAATTTCAGCGGGATGATGCGATGAATTTGTCCTTTGCGGATGGCAGTTTTGATGTGGTGTGGTGCATTGAGGCAGGTCCACATATGCCGGATAAGCTTGGGTTTGCGCGGGAGTTGATGCGTGTATTGAAGCCGGGTGGGGTGCTGGTAGTGGCGGATTGGAATCAGCGGGATGCTCGCAAGAAGCCGTTGGTATTGTGGGAGCGTTGGGTGATGAAGCAGCTTTTGGATCAGTGGGCGCATCCAGAGTTTGCCAGTATTGAGGAGTTTGCCGAGTTGTTGGCGCAAACGGGTCTATCGCAGTCGGGCATGGTGACGACGGCGGATTGGACAAGTGAGACATTGCCGTCGTGGTTAGATTCGATTTGGCAAGGGATTGTGCGTCCGGCGGGGTTAATTAAGTTTGGGCTTCCAGGGTTTGTGAAGTCGCTGCGGGAAGTGCCCACGCTAATGCTGATGCGTCTTGCATTTGGTCAGGGGTTGTGTCGATTTGGTATGTTTCGATCGGTGCGGTTATAGCCCAATTAAGAATGTTGAATTTAGAAATGTTTACTCAATGTTCTTGATTGAATTACTTTGGGATCGATCGTAGAGAATTTGTAAAACTAACGATCGAACCATCACCCTTCGACTCCGCAGGGGTGCAAGCTTTAGCTTTCCCGTCTTGCAGGACGATTTGGTGGCAAAAAATGGATGGCAAAATTACACTCAGAATGACTCTAAACCGCTTGTTAAAACACTGCGACGCGGACCCGATTCTAGGGGCAATTGGTGGGAGAGACGATCGTGCATCACCATTTGCCATCCATAATAGAAAATCGTTCTTCTTGCTGCTACACAATCAGATCCCGTAAGAAGTAGAACCGATCGCCTTTTGCTCCATCACCCTCAACTCTTCCCAAATATCTTAGGCTAATGAGAAAACGTCAATGGCGATCGCTCTAACTGGTTTGGCTTGACTGTGAAGCATCAGGCGAATTTGTTCCGTTGTTTGGCGGCTAAAGGTTTGTTCTCCGCATTGATGGCAAACTTTTGTGGGAATATGCTCAACTAAAACAGGTTTGCCTGAAATATAGAAAATTTCATCAATCAGTTCGTTGTGAAATTCACTTGAGCCGCATACATGACATTTATTCATTTTATTTTCTCCTTGTAAATTGAATCCATTGATTAGGGTCGGGTTCATATATTGTAATGATTTTGACGATCGCTGATTCTTGCATTGAGACTTGTAAGTGGAGTGGTCTATTGGTTTTAGTGGTTCCGAAAATCAAACAACTTGGGGAGTATTTGTCGTCTGGGTATTCCTCAATAACGATCGCATTTTCAGCTATTTGCATAATCTCCTGTTCGCTAATATTCCTTTCCACTGTACGTTTGAGGGCATGACGGCTAAATTCAAAGTCTCCTCTCTGAAGTTGCAAGCGAATCTCAGTTATGCTTTTCATTTTCTATCGGTAAGTCTCTCAAATAATAAAAGCGATCACCTTTTTCTCCATCACCTTTAACTCTTCCCAAATATCCCGCCAATGATGAAGATGATTTAATGTGAGTACCTAGGAAGAAAACCATATTTTATTTTCAACTTGCATTTTTTGTAATCTTTCTTTTCCAGCATTTGTGAATTTAATTTTAGTGGTTAGATCGTCCAATCCCTCAAACTTGGAAGCATCTCTCTTCTCGATAATTTTATCGATTGTTGTACTTTGGATGCGCGTCCCTTGGAATGCACGAGTTAGATCATTTTTCATGGCTGAATTAATATCTACTCCTCGGTCACTTGGTGGACCTACCTCTTTAGCAGACTTTAAAAAGCCAATATTTTTAAGATCGACCTTACGTTTAAGAAGTGATGCACAATCGGGAGCAATTAAGAAAGCTAATTCAGGAGGATTACTTTCGGGATTAAATTTCACATCTTGAAGCCATAGCTCGAATGTTTTTAGATGGCTACTGAGAAGTTGATAGTTCTTAGCTTCACCGAATGCTCTAGCAACACAACTACCATTATGAAGAAGTTCAACATAACAATCAAAAGCATGATTATTCAATATTTTAGTTGTAGAACTTGTTGAGATAGTATAAGCCTGATTGCTAAGATATTGACTCCAGTGTTTTCGAGCTTCAGATTCAACTAATTGGCGAGCTTTATTTTCAAATAAGTTGTATGAAGCATCAAAAGAACTAAAATATTTTTCATGTATTGCAGCTACCTTCCAAGCATATTTTTGACAAAATTCTCTAAGACTCCTATAGTCTGAACCATGATTAAGAGTTATCTCATTAATTTCTTGCCAAGCCTGTGAAAAATCTCGGCAACCATGATATGCACTCTCAATACGACTAGTAATTGTTGATTTGATTTTCTCAAATTCATCAGTTCTACCCATTACTAAATCAACTTTAGTTGGAGCGACTCTGCTTTCAAGTGCAAGATCTTCTTGTAAAAATCTTACAACGTCTTCAGAAACTCCAACAAGATATATCATCAGCTTTATTTTCCCGTTATTCTCATTTGGAGAAAAGGCTCTATTGATCAAGGATCTGAAGAAAGATCTAGCATAGCTAGCAAATGATGCATCTGCCATTAGAGCATCTAGCTCGTCAATTAAATATACGAAAGTAAACTGAGAATCTGCATTGGAGATATCTCGAATCACCTTGAAAAAGAAGCTTTCAAAGTTCATCGACTTAGTTTCTATCAATTGATTCCATTTGAAATCAAAATCATCTCTATCAGAACTAATTGCCCCTCTAAGTTCTCCAATCTCGCCATCAGTGAACCTACTCTTTAATAAGCTATCCCTAGCTAGATCGGTTTTGCCATTTCTGAGGTTTAGAAGAATCCAAAACGTGTCTCCAAGAATGTGAGAGTACAACTTTACACTAAACGAATTAGTCCCACTAATGGATAAGATATCATTCAAAGAAATAGTAGATGTCAAACAGTGACCATTGAATTTTTCTCTGGTCTTGATCAGTTCATTCAAGTATTTTAGAAGAGATGTTTTCCCAGAACCTGGATGTGCAGAAATAAATCTGAAGGTAAAGAAACCATTATCAAAACAATGTTTTAAATCATCTTCGAGTAATTCTGTTAAGTTACTTACTTTTGCCGTAGATAGACTCTTTGCTGTACAGTATCCACCACCAGTTCCAGGCTCTTTAACTTCTCTCTCTATCCATATATCTTCAATGAAATCTACACCTTTTGAGACTCCGTGTAGAAAATCTCTAATTGCCATCTTCTTTCCCGCATCTTCAGGCATAACTTAATTCACCCACTCAATCATTTCACCATCTCTTCCTTCTACACAAAGTATCTTGTTGCTAGATTTTAATTTCTGATAGTAATCTTCCAGAAGGGAATTAGAAATAGAATTCTGACTCGCAAATTTTTCGCAAATTTTTCTGCCATAGATGACAATAGCTCCACGAAGTTCTTGAGTCTTTCGCTCATCAATATAAGCCTGCTCAAATAGATTTGCAAAAGTTTCAAAATCTATAGTGTGTTCACTTGAAGAAATCGATGTTGAACTACATTCTTCTCGAATCCACTTGAGAAGCACATCACCGAATTTCGCACCAATTTGTCCAACTTTTTTAGTTTCACCTGGCTTTTGGGGATTTGGGACAAGGGAATCGTTTTGAAAATCGAATTTAGGATCTAGGAGCATCTCTCTCAGATGAATGTTACCTGTCTCTTTGAGAGAAAATACATTTTTTTCTTCAAAGATCGCACCATCAGCTTTAAGTTCTTGTAGAACTTCCTTATAGTCTTCAGATTTTTCACCCGATCTGATTATGCGCTTGTTCAGGTCACCCTTTCTTAACTTTTTTTCGCTCCACACAACGAGCAGTACACGAACTTTAGCGTTTTTCTGAGATCCTTTCAAAGCCATAAGATTTTTTAACCATACTAAGTTATTTCACAGTAGAGCTTTTATTAGCTTTATCTTGTACAAATATTGAATCAGACTTTAGATTTATTAAAATCCTTGATAGAAGTCATGATTTTTTAGGTTTTTCTAACGCGCACAATCGTTATTCTCACAGTAATACATTTAGAGCATATTTTCTAATCTTTTTAAGATTAAGCCACTCAAAACTCACAAAGCGTTAAACAATCAACTTGAAGCGATCGCTAGAGCCTACGTACGTTTACCGACACATTCCTCTGGCTTCCGGAAAACTCCGTAAAGTCACAGGCAAACTCCATAAAGCGATTGCAAGATCTTAGAAGGCGATCGCACTCCAAGAACAATCGATCGCCAGTTGTTGGGCATTGTTGCACAGGAATTGCATGACTATGAGCAAGCACGGTAGTACTTCCAACAATCGCTACAAATCTATATCGAGAGCTAATCCCTCACCCCAATTCCTTGCTAAAATCGTCGGTTCTTTGAGCAGTAGCGAAGCAAAGGTTTTGCAATTGTTTGAGCAACTGGAATGCGTGTTTTGTAGAAACCCTGACGAGCAACCCCCAACCCCCAATTCTAGGGGCGATCGGTTGGGAGGCGGGCGGGGCGATGACCTATGGTCGGTCGTAGACCATCGTCCCTAAATCAACGTCTTCTCCAAATAACCATCAAACGCCGCTTGCTCCATCAAACCGTTCTCCACCAAAATCTTACGAGTTCCCACAATATGAATCGGACGCAGACGATCCCGTAGCTCATAGTGGGGAAGCACGATCGACGTCCCCGACTCAAGATGTTGAAACACCTCCTGATTCCCAACAGAATGTTGTGTAAACCCTAATCGAGACAAGAGTTGGATAAGATCCGAAAAAACGATCGCTTCAGTTTTCATAACGAATACGCTCCTGGAGTTGGTGAAAGACTCGACTCTTGTATGTCGCAAACATTCGAACTGCTACTTCAGCCAGTATATTGTGATTCTCAAAATAAGCGGTATGGGTATTCCCCAATTGTGCCAGGTCTAAACCAGACAGAGACGCTTGAAGGTAGAGCCAGTAAGCCCTCTCCGCCTGTGCATCGTAAAAAATCAAAATATAAGGCATTGCCTCTCGCAGCTACAGATCCAAATCCTTCGTCTGGAGCACGATCGGAATTCGTTGGTCTGCATTCGGAACGATCGGGGTATCCGTCGCTTTCACCTGAACGTAGATCAAACCATTCTCGATTTCGCCCTCAGCATTGTAGGTCGAGATAATTAAATCCGTTCCATAGTCAGCACGAATTCTCTCTGCCGAGTATCAACAAGTCAAAACAAGCCGCTCAACATAATTGATACTCAGATCCGCAATCACATGTTGTCGAGTCCGACGCTTCCTGCGCATAGCTAACGATATCAGTGACAGTACGTCCATCTTACCGCTATGGGGCAACTGTTCGATCGGCTTGGCTGTAGCGAAGCAGAGGTTTTGCAATTGTTTGAGCAACTGTAATGCGTGTTTTGCAGAGACCAGCTAAAATTGCGATCGGAGACTCAACCACCGCGCCAAGTCTGCTCCTCGTTCAAGGCATGAATTCAAAAGAAGCTAAGGCGGCTCTCCGGGTCGTCACCCAACACCAAACTAAACTCCTCGAAACATGGGAAGACTATCATGGCTAATCCAACCCTAGACGATCGCACCTTCCAACAACAATTTGAACAAGCCCAAGCCGCCGCCGAACTTGCTAACTTGACCGAGCCTAGAGCGATCGCCGCCTATTATGAACCGAACGATCGAACCATCACCGTTCGACTCCGCAGTGGCGCAAGCTTTAGCTTCCCCGTAGACATCGTTCAAGGACTTGCAGGTGCCGAAGAGCCAGACCTGAAGCAAGTTGAAATCACTCCCATGGGCGACGGCTTGCATTGGGAAACCCTAGACACAGACTTTACGATCACAGGGCTTCTTGCAGGTCAGTTTGGTACAAAAAAATGGATGGCAAAATTACAACAAGAATGGCTGCAACCCGCTTGCTAAATCGATCGTCCAACTTCCAACGCACAGCTTAAGCCGCTTCTGCTCGGGCTTCGATCGACATCTTGAACCCCCAATTCATGAAGCATCATCAAAAGTGTCGAAACATCTAATTGCGTTTGTTGCGTCAACCGATCGTAGATAGCTTTACGATGCGCCACCAATTGAGCATTTCCGAGGACCAATATCTGTGCTTCCGTAATATTCCGAAGTGCCAAACGAACTTCCTCAACCGATCCATCTTCTAAAACCGCATCCAAATAAGCCGCAGCTTCTTGCGGATCTTTCAGAGACTCAATGAGATAAGACTGATAACTTCTAGTTATTGGCATTTTCACATGAGCAAGCACGGCAGTACTTCCAACAATCACTACAAATCTATATCGAGTTCGACGATCGCTACTCCTACTAAGCCAGCATCTATTCTAGGTTGGCTTTAGTAGCATAAGAAAATCGATCGATCAGCGACCAACGAGCAACTGAAAAGCCAGAGGGTGGCGATTGATGGAGAAACATCACCTTGAAGATTTGCTGGGTGCAATAACAGAAATTGACTGATTCTTATTTCTGCGATAAATATAGAAATCACTATCAAGAGTCAACATAGAACTATTGGGATAATGTTCTGCAAGGCGCACTAGACAGGCATCGGCAAGAGATATTGGAACAGAATGATATTGACTTAGTAATGATTGGAGGGCGATCGCCTCTACTTCTATTTGAAAGGGAATTTGGATCAATCCGTCTGCAATCAGTGAAAGAACAGTTGCTTCTCCAGACGGCGTATTTTTCAACAAGAAGCAAGCTTCGGTGATGACACTTTCACAGGTTATAACCGGATAAGATACACGATCGAGTTCAGCGACTGCCCAATCATGAAACTGATCTTTGGCTTTGAGAAATGCAACAAGTGGTCCCGTGTCAAGGATAACTGGATAACTCATTTACGATCCAAAGCCTTCAAGATATTTTGGGTTTGTCGATAAATCAGAAGGTCCACCCGCTAGACATCCAGAATATTGCTGTGCTGCGACCGCGAAAGACTGCGATCGAGGAGTTGAAATTTGAGAATTTGGCGGTGATTGACTCAACGATAGAATGAAATTAAGAACTTCTTGTTGTCGATCGACCGATAAACTTCGGAGATGTTCTAGAACTTGAGCTTCGAGTTGAGGCATGGGCTTTCTCTTGCGACTAGATTCATATATTATTTTAGCGTAGAAGAACTGAGTCCAACGATTGAATTTTACCAACAATGGTTTAGGTATTTCTCTTCGCAATCTCAAACGCATTTACCAATCGCATTCTTCAGGTTAACTTTTGAGTGCGATTCTCTTCTAGAGACACTTCGTGAACGGTCAGGCGATTCCCGTTCTGGGAGGCTTTGCCAACGGCTGTAGCGAAGCGGAGGTTTTGCAATTGTTTGAAGATGTTACAGCATAGACACTGGCGAACCGCCTACTGGCCTCCCAATTCTGGGGGTGATCGGTGGAGAGGGAAAGACGTTCACGAAATGTCTCTAGAAGAGAATTGCGTTAGAGTAGGAACACCTATCCCCTCTTGCTTTCCTATGAATAGTTCAATCGTCACCCAAATTGTGGATCAGGTTTGAAACCTCCCTGATCCACTCCAGCAGCAAGTCCTCACTTTCATCCAAACCCTGCGAAAGCAACCATCCCCGATCAATCCTAATGCCTGGGATATCCTAGAATGCTTAACCGGATCGATCGAAGCTCCTGCCGATTGGTCCAGTGAACATAATCACTACCTCTACGGCACTCCAAAACAGCAGCATCCGCAACCATGAACCGTGAACGACTCTTCCTCGACACCGCCTTCATCTAAGCCTTCCTAAACGTCCGAGACATCTACCACATCTCACCAAGCAACATTCACTCACATCGATTCGGGCGACCAAATGAGCATGATTCAACCCGATAACGACCCACAAAATCTAAAAAGCCGTCCCATTCACCGCAAACGCATTTATCTGGGTTTGACGATCGCGGCTGTCGTTGCAGGTGGCATTGTCATTTATAAGAATTCCGAAGAAAAGCCCGACGACCCGATCGATTCGGTGTTTTATCAAACTACTGCTCAATGCGAAGCGGACATCAAAAAGCAGCAAACTGAATACGCCACTTTACAAAAAGACTTCCAAGGGGACGAAGGAGATGAAGCTCCAACCCCACCACCCATGAAGGTTGAGGACTGCACCGCTCAAATGCAGGCCGCCCAGCAAGAATATGAAAAAACAGCGCCAATTTATAACACGATCGACGATTGCTATGCCGAAGGTGTGCAGTGTGAACCAACTCGTCCCGGCGAAACCACCGCAGGATATCGCCCTGTCTATGGCGGCACCTATATCGATCCCTACTCCGATAATTTTAGCTATGTCTATTATGGTGGGGGTTCCCATCGCATCTATGACAATCGCCCAGTCTACCAAAGTAATATGTCCGGCTCCATCGTCACGCCTTATGGACAGGTGATTCCCCAAGCTACTCCAGGCCGTGTCACTGTGCCCCGTCATACCAGTTTCGCCGCCCCCGATCGGCCCACCGGAACCGCTGCTAAAGGGACAATCAAGGGAAGAGGAAGCCAAGGGTTCGGCTCTTCATTTAAAGGGACTGGCCGTAGTGGAAAATAAATAAGGACGTAAATCAAGATGAAACCGATCGCTATCCTTTGTCGTCCCGAGTGGCAGCAGCATATTCGTGAGAATGCCTATCAAGCGGATGTTTTAAGCGATCCAGCCCAGCAATATTGGGTAGAAGCGCTCTCGCAACCCTTCGCCATTCAATTCACGGGACAGGAAGAAACGGCGATCGCTCAAGCCACGGAATTGCTATGGGCCATGGGGATTGAATTTCTCGACTGGTTTTTTACCGATCGCGAGTCTGGTGATGTCGATCGGCGATTGGCCCAACTTCAAATCTTGCCGGACTATTGGCAAGCGATCAAAAATAGCTGGGATCGGACGGAACCTGCTGAAGATCTCTCGTTGCATACGCGATTCGATTTAGCCGTCACGGATGAAGGTGCGATCAAGCTACTGGAAATTAATGGAGAAACGCCACTATTAGGAGCCGAAACAATTTATCAATGGAATTGGTATGTAGATTACATGCAGAATCACCAACAGAGCGCATTCCCGTTACCGAGTGATGCCAGTCAGTTCAATGAATTCTGGGAGCAAATGGCCGCCCAATGGGGACGTATTGTTGCGGCATACAATCTTCAACAGTGCGGGATTTCCTTTCTGGTGGATGAGAATCTTGAAGAAGATTTAGAAATGGCAATGCAGTTAATTCAAATTCTGCTTGATGATGTCAATCCGAATATCTATACTCAAATTGTCTATCTGCGCGGATTGAAAGACGATCGGGGTCGGGATATTCAGCAGGGATTGGGATTAGATGAGGCGGGTTATTTTGTTGATCATGCCAACGATCGAATTCCCGTATTGTGGAAAATGTACGATTGGTCAGATTTGCAAAATGATATGGCAAATGATGGCAGTACTCAGGTGTTTACCGATCGATTAGAGACAGGCGAAGTCAAAATCATTGAACCGCTATGGAAGCAAGTGCTGTCAAATAAAGGGGCATTGGCAATGATCTGGGAGCAGTTTGGCGATTCGGAGTATGGGGAATATCTCTTGCCAACCTATTTCGACAATGCCACCGCAGTCGAGGCGACTAAATTACTGTTTGATATGCATGTACGCAAACCATTGCTGGGATTGGAAGGCGCGGGAATTTCGATCGAAAGCGGATATGGGGCATTAGAACAAAAAGAATCTTTTGGCTATGGTTCAGAAGGATTCATTGTTCAGGAATATATCGAACTCCCCCAAGCCTTTGATTATCATTATGTGGTCGGCAGTTGGGCGATTGATGGGGTTGCCGCTGGGGTGATTATTCGGGGTGATACCTCTAGAATTACGGGCCGACACTGCTTAATTATTCCCCACATTGTGTCGAATGAGGGCTATATCCCTGATTGAGAAAACCAATGCAAACAATTCATCAATCACGTTATCAATCACGCTTTAGGCAAACTGCCGCCCGATCGCGGGTGAATCAAAACCATTGGGATCTCGATGCCGTTCTGCCTCTGGGGTATCGGGTTGCGCCGGATTATTTCGATCGAGTGGCAGATCAGGTTCACCAGAATTTTTGTCGTCTTTTAAATCGTGATGTCTACTCAGAGGGCGATTCGCAGTCATTATACGATCACATTATTGGCCGATCGAATGAGATGTCTCCCGCCTTTCTCGCTATGTTGGATTTATGGTTGACCGATGAACTGAAACATTATGAAGCGTTGCGTCGCACCAATCATTGCATTGCAGGTATTAGCTTTGAGATAATGGATCAACAATTTGCCGATCGAGTGCATGAATTGGAGCCGATCGCAGCGGTATTGGTGGATGAATTCACATTGCTGGTAACGCTGATGTTTGACGAGATTGGTTCAGTTTATTCCTACCGCCGCGATCTCTGGGAATACTATCGCCATTATGGGCCAGCGATTCAGCGTATCGGTCATCATCTAATTCAGGATGAGGGAATGCACTTCAACAATGCAGCCGTGTTGTTGCTTAATCAATACCGCGATCGATTCGACGAAGTGCCAAATTTATTGACGCAGATTGGGGCTTTGGAGACCTATTTAAAAAAGTATCATAAGACGTTTTTTCTCGATCACGCCCAGGAACAATATCGGTTTCCGCCCTGTTTTAATGATGTGTTAATTCGGTTGATTCTGGCGCGATTGGGATTGGGAGAGCGGCCCGATCGATTGGAATTGCAGGAGCTTTGGCAATGGGTCCCAAACGACTGTCGCATAACTCCAATTTTTACGGACGAGTAGGAGATTTTAGAGAATATTAGAGAAGTCGAAGGTTATGACAATTGAGACCCAATCTCCCTAGATCCCACTTGTGACGCAGGATAATTTCATGGTTTAGGCTGTTGTCTGGGAGAAGCGCGACATCAATCCGGTAAATACTTCAGCACTTTTTAACATCTGACGTAAATCGACCACCCCTTCTCAATATTCAAAATATCCTTTAGCCCGATCGAACACCAATCGCCGAAGACTTGCAGGTACATAGCCAAGCGATCGGATTTGACATTCAACCCAAGGAACGATCGCTTGGAGATCAGAGACTACTTCTCCGTCTGGCAATTCTGGTCGTGGAATCATAATAATTGGTAAACCTAAATGACGGGCCGCGATAATCTTGGCTTGAGCCGCACTGCCACCGCTATTTTTACTAACGATCGCACCAATATTATATTGAATCAGAAGTTGTGTTTCTTTCTCCAAATCAAACGGACCTTGTTCGAGCAACATTTCTCCCGGTGGTCGCGGCATTGTAATAGGCGGCAATGTAATCATTCGCATTAAAAACCAACAATTCACAACCGTCGCAAACGCACTCAATTCCTGTCGCCCAATAGTTAGAAAAACTCGATCGGCAATCTCCGGGATTAACTTCGCTGCTCCCGTATGATCCTTCGCCGTAATCCACCGATCGCCTACTTCTTTTTCCCAAGCCGGACGACAAAAAACCAATCGAGGAATACCAACACATTGAGCCGCGATCGCCGCATTATGGGTAATCTGAGATGCAAAGGGATGGGTCATATCCAATAATAAATCTATTTTTTCGGTTTTTAAATAGTTCACCAAACCGTCAACACCCCCAAAGCCACCCATACGAACTTGACCAACATTGGGAATATTCGGTTTTGGAGTCCGACCTGCAAGAGATGCGATTAGTTCAACATTGGGCAATGCCGCTAATTGTGGAATCAAACGGGCCGAATCTCCAGTTCCACCCAAAATCAAAATACGACAGACTCGCATTATTTAGTCCTAGTCCTATCAGTATTCACCTGTATCAGCTCAGGATTATCCCTTCGTGGACGTTTGAATAAGGGAGTTAATGCTAACGAGAGGCCAATGCCACCGAGACAGAGTGCGCCGAACAATTCAATCAGTGATTTGCGTTCAAGCTGTGTAATAGTCTGTTTAACTGGGGAAGCGCCTAGGCTCATGATTTCTTGAAAGGCTCCCCAAATAATACCAAGCATGAGAATCCATACTATCCCCAAAACAATCAACGGCCACCACCCTACAGGATGTTGCAAACGATGGACAATACGTTTAACAATATTTGCACGTTTGGGTTTGGACGATGGCTGATCTGGGGTTTGGGATGGAGAGGCGATCGAGACTTTATTATGCTCTAAGGCCGGAATCTGGGGACTGGTGCTCTCATGGGTAGGTCGAACAGCAGACAAAATTGCGCTTCCCTTTGAGCTTTGAAGCAACCGATCGATCGGCGATATTCGAGAGCGTCGTCGTTTGTCATTGCGCGATCGCATAAATCCCTCCTACCACCCAATAAATCTTCTCTACTTGTAAAAGATAGCAAAGATGGAGAAGAGAATTATGTATTTTTACAATTCAATCTGAAAATCTAGCCTCTATCTAGCCTCTAAGTGAGAACAGCTATCACACCATACTCCTAAAGACAGTTTCAGAGTCAGATCTCTTACTTGCGATGACGATCGATCGCGCATTGAATAATCTGATGAACTAGTGATTCAAAATCAATCCCCGATGCAGCCCAAAGTTGAGGATACATACTCATAGCTGTGAATCCGGGAAGAGTATTAACTTCATTGATAAACAGTTCATCTGTGACTTCGCTATAAAAGAAATCAACACGACTAATCCCGGCACAATCGATCGCTTTAAATGCTTTTACTGACATATCTTGAATCCGAATCACCACATCAGCAGAAAGATTGGCAGGAATGAATGCTTTCGATCGGCCTTCAGTATATTTGGTTTCATAGTCATAGAAGTCACTATCAAATGTAATTTCGCCAACAACAGATGCCTTTGGATTGTCATTCCCCAACACCGCACATTCCACTTCACGAGCAATGACTCCCGCTTCCACAATGATACGTCGATCGTAACTTGCTGCTTCATCAAGTGCTTTTTCTAGTTCAGCGCGAGTGCGACATTTGGAAATACCGACGGAGGAGCCGAGGTTTGCAGGTTTGACAAAGCAAGGATAGCCAAGTTGGGTTTCAATATCATCGCAAAGTTTAGGAAATCGACAAGGATCGGAGTAAATATCCGATCGATTAACCGCATAGTATTTCACCTGAGGCAATCCCGCTTCAGCAAATGCCATTTTCATTGCAATCTTATCCATACCCACGCTAGACGCAAGAACACCGGAACCGACATAGGGCACTTGTATCAATTCCATCAATCCTTGAATGGTGCCATCTTCGCCATTGGGTCCATGAAGCACAAGATACCAAAGATCTATGGTGGCGGCACTGGCCGGGAAAGCCCAAAGATTAGGTTTGTCTTCAGTGACAATCGGTTCTCTAGTCTCTAATACTTTTGCGGCAGCATTACCATCGACCCATGCGCCATTTTTGCAAATGTAGAAGGGTTGGATATTATAACGATCGGCATTAGTCCCCATTGCGAGTCCCTTGGCGATTGCACCAGCAGAGATTATGGAGACTTCATGCTCTCCCGATCGGCCTCCGAAAAGTAGTCCTACATTCAATTTTGCGATTGGGATTGTCACGATGAAAGATCCTCGGCAGGCGATCGTACAGAATTTCGCCAAAAGTATAGCAGATGAGGTGTCCGATGGTTGGTGCGGGGGCGCGATCGATTTG
>JANXNM010000057.1 GCA_025354065.1 Synechococcales cyanobacterium 340R_concoct_173_sub
ATTCCCCCAAACGGTAGCCCACCCGACACAGAACTCTCAAGTTTGTAGGTCTCTTGGGTTTGAGCCAACAGGTTTAAGGTCTCGGCTTTTGTCGATGGAATCACTAAATGCTGGGCGGCGATCGAACCTAATTTTGTGGCAGCAAAGGTCGCTAAGTGTTGACAAAGCCGTGACCATTCCAATAAATTTAGCGTCTCTTGTTGGATCAAAGGTTCATGCAGGGAAATCGGGACTCCTCTATTTTAGGGGATGACGGCAGAGCTTGGGGGCTACGGTTTACAAGTTTTCCGATCGCTACCGGACTACGACCTCACGGGCCAAACTTTTAGCAATTTTCAATAAAAGATTGACTTTTAGTTTTGGTAATTTATACTAAAAATACCCATATCTACCATCGTAATGCTCAATATGTTTACCACCGCAACGACCACTCAAACTCCGCCTAAAAATCTTCTCCCGAAAGACTTGTTTGGGGCGATCGAAGCCTTGAAAAAAGAGATGAATGCAATTATTTTAGCCCATTATTATCAAGACGCAGACATTCAAGACATTGCAGATTATCTCGGTGATTCTCTAGGACTGGCTCAGCAAGCGGCTCAGACGGATGCTGATGTGATTGTATTCGCGGGCGTTCACTTCATGGCGGAAACGGCAAAAATTCTGAATCCGACCAAACTTGTTTTGTTGCCCGATCTGGATGCTGGATGTTCCCTGGCTGATAGTTGTCCTCCTGATCAGTTCGCCGATTTCAAGCGTCAGTATCCTGATCATTTGGTAATTTCGTATATTAATTGCACGGCAGACATCAAGGCCATGAGCGATATTATTTGTACGAGTTCTAATGCGGTGAAGATAGTCCAGCAGCTACCCGCAGATCAGCCGATTATTTTCGCACCCGATCGGAATCTTGGTCGCTATGTGATGGAACAAACAGGACGTGACATGGTGCTTTGGCAGGGAAGCTGTATTGTTCATGAGACATTTTCGGAAAAGAAGCTGATGGATTTGATGATTAAATATCCCAATGCTGAGGTGATTGCCCATCCTGAATGCGAACCGCCACTTTTAAAATATGCAAACTATATTGCATCTACAACGGGATTATTGAATTATTCACAGAAGAGCGATCGGACTCAATTCATTGTATTGACCGAATCTGGAATCATTCACCAAATGCAAAAAAAATCACCGAATAAACAATTTATTCCAGCGCCACCTATAGCAAATTGTGCCTGTAATGAATGCCCTTATATGCGGCTCAATACCTTAGAGAAACTATACCTAGCCATGCTCAACAAAACACCTGAAATCACGATGGATGAAGCAACACGACTAGCCGCACTACGACCAATGCAACGGATGTTGGAGATGAGTTAAGCAATTGGAAAATTAATC
>JANXNM010000073.1 GCA_025354065.1 Synechococcales cyanobacterium 340R_concoct_173_sub
GGTCATGATTCCCAATTGCTCACCGTCAACACCCACAACCCGAACTTTCGGGAAGCGAATACGTTCGTTGATCATGGGGAGATCGCGATTAAATCGTCTGGGTTCTCTTTCCGACACGGGCACCGTTTTGTGAATTGGACAATTGTGAATAGAATTCGACCGAACTAAAACTAGTTCAGCCTGTGTTCTCTATATTACTCAATTCCTGGGTCTAGGTGTAAAAATAAAGTTATAAGAATTGTAGAATTTTTCACCTTGGTTACAGGGAGGAGCAAGACACCGTGCATCGAGAGTGGATTTGGCGAGGGCATCGCGTCCGATATACCTTCACAGCGGCAGCTTCGTCACTATCCCCGTCGTCGCTGGATTCGTTACTCGATGCCCCTTTGCTGCTTATTCATGGATTTGGGGCATCGGTGCGGCATTGGCGATCGAATGTTGGTCCGTTGAGTGTTGGTCGATCGGTCTATGCGATCGATCTGTTGGGGTTTGGCGGATCGGATAAAGACAGCACGGTGTATGGGACAGCGTTGTGGGTAGAGCAATTGTTTTATTTCGTCACACAGGTGATTGGGCGCAATGTGGTGGTGGTTGGGAATTCTCTGGGTTCTGTGGTGGGCCTGGGTTTGGCTGCGAAACATCCCGATGTGGTGACGGCGATCGCTTGGTTGAATTTACCGGATTTTTCGGCGGTGTCTTTTCCGTCTCCTATCAAGGTATTCACCCAGCCGATTGGAGCGTTGGTGAAACGAGTGATTACCTGGCCTCCAATTTTTGTGCCATTTTTTCGCTGGATCCGTCAGCCTGCTGTGATTAAAAAGTGGGTCAAGGGCGCGTATGTGGATGAAACTAGACTAGATGCGGAACTGATTGAGATTTTGTCGGCTCCGGCATTCGATCGTAATGCAGCCCGTGCATTAGCAACCATGGTCCTGAGTCAGCGGGAATTACCGCCAGATTATACGGCGAGGTCCGCGTTGCCAAAGATGACTTTGCCGATGCTATTAATTTGGGGCGGCAAGGATCAGTTTGTGCCGCCCAGTATTGCTCAGAAGATTGTGGAGTTTAATCCGGCGGTCCAATTGGTTTCCTTACCTGAGGTTGGCCATTGTCCTCATGATGAGGTGCCGGATCAAATCAATCAGATTTTGCTAAGTTGGCTGGCTGAATTGTCAGAGTAACTAGGGAATTTCCAACCCGATTAATTAGTCTTTGCGACCATTCCCAAACGTTGCAACAATTTCCCGTCATGATCGCGACTTGGATTGGGAGCCGTCAACAGCACAGGTCCAGTAAAAATCGAATTCGCGCCCGCTACAAAACACATCGCTTGTAATTCATCACTCATGGCCGATCGTCCCGCCGTCAGACGCACGATCGCGGTCGGAAACAAAATTCGGGTGGTGGCAATCATTCTCACCATATCGATCGGGTCGATGGGCGGTGCATTTTCTAGGGGCGTTCCTGCGATTGGGATTAGGGAATTAATCGGAATTGATTCAGGAACCGGATCCAATTTCAATAATGCTTCGAGAAATTCAAGCCGATCGGTTTGCGATTCGCCCATGCCAACAATGCCGCCACAGCACACCGAAATCCCTACATCGCTGACGGCTTTAATAGTATCGAGCCGATCTTGGTAGGTGCGGCTGGTGATGACTTTTTCGTAGTAAGTGGGGGACGTGTCCAGATTGTGATTGTAAGCCGTCAATCCCGCTTCTTTGAGCTGTTGGGCTTGGTGTGGTTTCAGCATTCCCAGGGTGCAGCAAACTTCCATGTCCAGCGCCGCCACGTCTCGGACCATCTCCAAAACCCGATCGAATTGTGGCCCGTCCTTCACTTCTCGCCATGCGGCCCCCATACAAAACCGCGTGGATCCGGATACTTTGGCAGCTTGGGCTTCCTTTAAAACCGCTGCTGATTGCATTAACGGTTCGGGAGCGAGACCTGAACTGTTGTGGACACTTTGAGAACAGTAGCCGCAGTCCTCAGGACAAGCTCCACTTTTGATGTTGCCAAGGGTGCAAAGCTGGATAGCACGCGAGTCGTGGTGTTCACGGTGAATCCGTTGCGCTTCAAACATTAGGTCTGGCAGCGGTTGGCTATAGATCTGATGGATCCGATCGAGGGTCGTAGCATCAATCGGCATATCGATCGTACTACTAGTAATAATAATAGGGCTGCTGGCGGTAGCGACTGTCATAGGTCAAAGGCGGCGCGAGTTATTTCAAAAAAGCGTAGCAGGTCAAGGTTCAGAACCGTCTCTTCAAAACATTGTATTTACCTGGCAAATTTACCTAGCAAATTTCCTACCAACATTACGCATCATTTGGCAGATCAGCGTATAACTTAATGGGGATTATGCTTGCGTGTGGTTGAGGCGTGTGATTACTTTGACGGAGCTATTATGGGCATTTATTGGGTTATTGCTGACGATCGGCGGTAATTTTTTTCATGCATCCATTGTGGATATGCCCTGGTCTTGGACTTCTCAAGCCGTTCCTTCTCACTTTATAGGTGTGAATTATCAGATTGGCGCGGTGTTGTTTGTGGGCTGTATGGGCGGACGGAATGCGGGGGTGATTTCCCAGATGGCTTATTTGCTGTTGGGGTTGGCGGGGTTCCCATTTTTTGTGCAGGGTGGCGGTTTAGGCTATGTGCAGCAGCCGATGTTTGGATATTTGCTGGGTTTTTTGCCGGGGGCTTGGTTATGTGGCTATTTAGCATTCCGATCGAAAGCGCGTTTAGAATGGTTGGCCGTTTGTGCGATCAGTGGGTTGGCGGTGATTCATGCGATCGGGGCGAGCTATTTAGGGGCGACCTATTTGCTTAATATTGCAGATGGTAGCAAGATGACCTTGAATATGGCATTGACGATTTACTCCGTGAGTTTGTTGCCAGGACAGTTAGCGGTAGTTTGTGCGGTGTCGGTGTTGGCATTTATAATGCGAAAAATGCTGTTTTATTGATTTTTGTTTTATTAATTGAGAATGTTGAATTGTGAAACGATGGAGTGGGTTTGTGAAGAATACTTTAGGGATTAGAAATCGTGGGTTTTGGATTGCAGCGAGTGCGGGGTTGATTCTCGATCGGGTGACGAAACTTTGGATATTGCAAACATTTACATTGCAGCAATCGATTCCGGTGATTTCGGGGGTATTGAATTGGACTTATGTTGTGAATACTGGGGCTGCATTTAGTATTTTTAGTGGTGCGGTTTGGTTGCGATGGTTGTCGTTAATTGTGAGTTTAGGCTTGGCGATCGGGGCGATTTGGGGTCCGAGATTTACCCGGTGGGAACAGGTGGGCTACGGATTGATTTTGAGTGGGGCGTTTGGTAATGGTATCGATCGGTTTGCCTTTGGTCATGTAATTGATTTTATTGATGTAAAGCTGATCAATTTTGCAATTTTCAATATAGCTGATGTGTTTATTAATATTGGAATTGTTTGTTTATTAATTGCAACATTTAAGCGATCGGACTAATGTAATTAAATCAATCGATCGCTTAAATATCATTTAATTTAGTCTATTAGAGAACTTTAGTTGCCCGTTCAGCTAGGGGCGATCGTTCTCCTCTAGACAGAGTGATGTGGGCGGCGATCGATTCATGTTTGAACCGTTCAACAGCGTAGGTTAATCCGTTGCTAGAGGCATCTACATAAGGATTATCAATTTGTTCCGGATCGCCCGTTAGAATAATTTTTGTCCCTTCGCCTGCCCGCGTCAGAATTGTCTTAACTTCATGAGGCGTTAGGTTCTGAGCTTCATCTACGACAAAGAACTGTTGGGGTAATGTTCGGCCCCGAATGTAGGTCAGGGGTTCAATTTGTAATAGACCATGTTCAATCAGTTCCTCGTGGCCCCGTCGCCAATGCAGTGGTTTATTGCGAGAATCTGTGGTGCCAAAAATCAAATCAAAATTGTCGTATAACGGCTGCATCCAAGGCGTAAGTTTGTCGTTTAGATCGCCAGGGAGATAGCCGAGATCTTTGCCCATCGGAATTACGGGTCGCGAGATCAAAAGCCGACTGTAAAGATGCTCGTCGGCCACTTTTTGTAAGCCCGCTGCGATCGCTAACAAGGTCTTTCCGGTGCCCGCTTTACCCACAAGGGTGACCAATTGAATGTCATCGCGCAGTAACAAATCTAGGGCAAATTGTTGTTCTCGGTTGCGCGGTTGAATTCGCGAAACTCCGCCATAAGGGAGTTTGGTGAGAGGGATTATTTTCCCGCTGGCTTCGACAATACCCAGGGCAGTGTGGCTGGGATTTGATTGATTAATTAAGGTAATAGCTTCATTAGGTAGCAATGCATACTGGTTTAAATCTAGTTCTGTAGCGCCTGTTTTAAATAACCGATCGATCGCCTCTGCTTCAACTAAAATTTCAGCCGTGCCCGTATATAAATCCGAAAAATCAACTTTATCGGTTTCGTAATCTTCTGCATCCAAACCTAACGCATCCGCTTTGATTCGCAAGTTGGTGTCTTTGCTGACCATCACCACTTTGCAATCGCAGCGACGCTGTAGCTCTAGTGCCACAGCCAAAATCGCATTGTCACCGTAATCACGATCGAGTTCTGCAGGCAATTCTTTTAGGGTTTCCCGATGACAAAGTACAACCCGGATCGTGCCACCGTGCGGTAAGTCTACGCCATCGGTTAAGCGCGTCATTTGACGCAGTTGATCCAAGGTTCGGGACACTTGACGAGCATTACGTCCGGTCATTTCGGGTTGTTTTTTAAACCGATCGAGTTCTTCAATCACAGTAATAGGTAAGATCACATCCTGACCTTCAAACTTCATCATTGCAGCGGGGTCATGAAGCAGGACGTTGGTATCTAGAACGAACGATTTACGCATAGATTAAGGGCCATATTATGAAAGCTATATCAGAGCATAGAACATCGTCATTATTTCAGGACTATGTGGGTATCATTATACTGACCATTTTGATGGGTGGGTACGATCGACGTTCCTCATCTCTAGTATTCTAGAGGATGTTTCTTCTAGCCCCGAATTATGAACCCGAATGAGATTCCGAATCTATTGGCGAATATGTTTGGAGATTCCGTCAAGACCTTGGCTCCGGGTTCGTATCAAATTGAACAGGAAGGTTTTCGATTATTGGTGCTGTTGTCAGATGATCAGGATTGGCTGAGGATGCTGGTGCCGATCGGTCCAATTAGTGATGCGATGGCATTCTTAGAGGAGTTTCTAGAAGCAAATTTTGACGAGACCCAAGAAGCGCGCTATGCCGTACATCAGGGCTTGTTGTGGTCGGTGTTTCATCATGGCTGTGAGGGCTTAACGACGGAGGATTGCACGATGGCGGTCCAGAGATTAGTGGCTATTTTTAAGCAGGGTTTGGACGGTGTGTTTAATCGTCATATTGAAAAGCAAATTCGCCAAATCATTAAAGCAGCGAAACTTCAGGGCCAGTCTTTAGAGGCGACGATGCAAACGCTAGAACGATTTTATTCTGAAGGGGTAATGGGAGATTTGGATTCAGATAGTGCGTCGCAAATGGGCACGGTTGAAGCATGGCGGTATCAACTTAAGCGGCTTTGGGATGAGGCAGAGTAGGGATGGAGTTGCAGATTGAACCGGGATTTCGACTAGGCTGGAATCCTTTGTCGGCGAACTATGTAGCGTTGGTGGGAACTCCTGACTGGGCGATCGAGCTGAATCGAGCTGAGTTCGTTTCCTTTCGCCGTTTGGCCTTGGAACTCGGTGGGACGATGGCGATGATGGCGGATTCACTGATGGACGGGGAAACGTTGTCTTGTGAGTTAGACTGTGATGACCTTTGGATGGAAGTCGAGGGCTATCCCAGTGACTATGCATTGCGATTTATTCTTCATTATGGGCGACGCTGCGAAGGTGAATGGCCGTCTGCTGTCGCATTTGTGGCTGCACTGGCGGAGTTAGAGCTTGGGCTATGAGATTTTAGGGTTTAGAGTCTTGTCTCGCACTGTTGTTAGTGCTATATTGGGAAAGCGCTGAACGCCATTCGTTGAAAGATAGTTCAAGAGCGCAGAACGGGGCGTAGCGCAGCTTGGTAGCGCGCTACTTTGGGGTAGTAGAGGTCGTGGGTTCAAATCCCGCCGCTCCGATTATATGGAAGCCAGTTATTAACTGGCTTTTGTTGTTTCTAGAAGTAAGAGTTTTATGCGTTGCTGCTCTCTGAGATTCCTTTTTGATTGAGGTGATTTTATGCCCATTGCGATCGATCGACCCATAAAGCCAATAGTGTCGCGTTCTTTGCCCTTAGTAGCTGATTAAACGATCGGTTCTTTCCACCGATCGATTTCCACACAATCAATATCAAACTGATCCAACGCCCGTGCCACCACAAAATCAACCAAATCATTAATCGTCTTCGGATGGTGATACCAGGCGGGAGTGGCCGGAACAATACGCGCTCCAGCTTCAACCAACGTTGTCAAATTGCGAAGATGAATTAAATTTAGGGGTGTTTCACGAGGCACAATGACTAGCTTTCGACCTTCTTTAAGCTGTACATCCGCCGATCGTTCTAGCAAATCTGAACTCAAACCCGCTGCCATCTTGCCCACCGTACTCATGCTACAAGGAATCACGAGCATCCCTAACGTCCGAAACGAGCCACTCGCGATGTTAGCACCCACATTTCCAAAGGCATGACAGGTTAGCTTTCCAAAGGACTCAACCTCGCATTTCTCACGCCAGAACGCTTCTTGGGCGATCGGATCGATCGGCATTCTAATCCCCTCTTCTTCCAGCCAAACCATATAGGCCGCTTTAGAAGCGACGAGTTCAATACTGTAATCAGCGGTCAGTAAATGCTTCAGAGTTCGCACAGCATAAATTAACCCCGACGCACCCGAAACACCGACAATTAACGGACGAGTCATGGATCTGTTCTCACATACTTAAAACAATTAATAATAAACTAGTCAATGATTGATCTAATGATTAACGACTAGATCAATCACTAACATTTTTCTATTTTAATCGTCATCAGAGTCAAATTCTTGATTTTGCTCCTCATATTCTTGATCTTCTTCTGGGTTATTGAAGTAATCTTCTGGTGCTTGGGTTCCACCGCTGACGGCGATTAGATCAATTTGTTGACGATAGTAATCCACGCTTTTCACTTGGACTTCAATCCGATCGCCCAGTCTGAATTGATTCCGATTTTTCCGTCCGACTAGGATTTGTTGACGCGATCGGAATTCATACCAATCGTCTTTAAGCGAGCTAACGTGAACTAAGCCTTCAACTAAGAGTTCTTCGATTTCCACGAATAGTCCATAGGATTGAACGCCTGTAATTACGCCATGGAAAATTTCACCCGTGCGTTCTCGCATGAGTTCAGCTTTTTTAAGCCCTTCCAAATCATTCTCGGCATCTTGAGCCACTTTTTCTCGTTCGCTCAGGTGATTAACCACCATGTTGAAGTAGGCCGTCAGTTCTTGTTGGAGTTTGTCGGGGAGGACGCTCCAACCGATTTCGCCGTGACAGTCACTGTGGCGGATGTCGATGCCTTCTTTTGAGCGGGCCGATTTACGATCGCGACCTTCTTCAAAAACGGCATGGAGTGCTCGGTGAATCAATAAATCAGGGTAGCGTCGCACGGGGGACGTGAAGTGGACATAGCCTTGTTCTAGAGATAGCCCGAAGTGAGGCTTGGCGGTGGTGCTATAGAAGGCGGGTTTGAGGGTCGAGAGTAACAGGTAAGTTAAAACCCGTTCGGCATTGGATTCGGCGAACTGCTGAGTAAAGTTCTGGAAGTCTTGGGAGGTGACTTCTTCTTCGTTGCCCAGTTTGAGTTCTAATCCCATCCCTGCGGCGAGTTTAATCAGATCCTGCACTGCTGCAAGATCGGGTTGAGGATGGACTCGGTAGACTGTCGGGATTTTCAGGGCTTGTAGGTGCTCGGCGACGGTCTGATTGGCTAGCAGCATCAATTCCACAATTAACGAGTGGATGGGTAGGCTGCTGGAGACTACAACGGCTCCGAGTGCGCCTTCATCGTCGTAGTGGAATTTGCTGAAGGTGTAACGATCGGCTTCTTCGGGGGTTTCAATTCCATCAGCACGGGCGTAGATTTTTTCAGGCAGATTCAGTTCAAAGGCTCCTCGTGACCTACGTTGCTCTTTGATGGCATGGCTGATTTGGTCTAGGTTGCTGAGCATCTCCGCGATCGGGGCAAAGACATCCAGTTCTGGGGACGATTCTTTGGCTAGGAGCGCTTCGGCTTGGGCATAGCTGAGGGCATAGTCA
>JANXNM010000116.1 GCA_025354065.1 Synechococcales cyanobacterium 340R_concoct_173_sub
GACAAGCTCAAGGCTCGCATCATTGATGATTACATAACTCCTTTTGTTACCCTATTGATTTTGCTGTCGATCTGGCAAGTCTTCTCACTCTTTAACCAAAATCTTCCGGGACCGATTCGAGTTGTTCAAGATACTTGGAAATTGATTCTTTATCCGTTCTACGATAAAGGAGGGACAGATAAGGGTTTGTTTTGGCAGATTTTTGCGAGTTTGCAACGAGTGCTAATTGGGTATTCCTTGGCGGCAGTCGTTGGAATCAGTGTTGGGGTACTTATTGGTCTCAACAGACGGGTTTATAAAGGACTCGACCCTATCTTTCAGATCCTGCGAACCGTGCCTCCCCTAGCTTGGGTTCCGATCGCTTTAGCTGCACTCCAACAAAACCAACCTGCGGCATTATTCGTGATTTTCATTACGGCAGTTTGGCCGATTTTGATTAACACGGCAGTCGGGGTGAAACAGATTCCTCAGGATTACACCAACGTAGCTCAAGTGTTGCAATTGCCCCGGTCGGAATTCTTTTTCAAGATTCTGTTCCCTTCGGCATTGCCTTACATTTTTACGGGATTACGAATTGCGATCGGCTTAGCTTGGTTAGCGATTATTGCCGCAGAAATTGTCATGTCTGGGATTGTTGGTATCGGTTTCTTTATCTGGAACGCCTACCAGAATGGACAAGTCAGTGAAATTATCCTGGCATTGGTATACATCGGTTTAGTGGGTTGGGGCTTAGATAAATTGATGGATTGGCTACAACACAAGATCCTGCCGGGTCAAGTAAAAGACTAACTGAGTTGATGTAGGTCGTACCCATTCAGGAGAATAGATAATGGCATTTGTAACCATTGAAAATCTAGAACGAACGTTTGATTTGAATGACGGCGGGCAGTATATTGCCCTCAAAGGGATTGATTTGACGATCGAAGAAGGCGAATTCATTTCTTTGATTGGACATTCGGGCTGTGGAAAATCGACACTGCTTAATATGGTGGCAGGTTTGGATTTGCCGACTGACGGTATCGTGATGTTGCAGGGAGAACAGATCCTCCGTCCTGGTCCCGATCGGATGGTGGTATTTCAAAACTATTCGCTGTTGCCTTGGATGACGGTGAGAGAAAATATTCGTCTCGCTGTGAAGAATGTCATGGGACATCTTTCCAAAGCTGAGCAGGAGGAAATCATTGAACATCATATTAATCTTGTCGGCTTGAGTCATGCCGCAGACAAACCACCCGATCAGCTTTCTGGTGGAATGAAGCAACGAGTCGCGATCGCCCGTGCATTGGCTATTCGTCCTAAACTGTTGCTACTTGATGAACCCTTTGGGGCCTTGGATGCATTGACACGGGGAAATTTGCAAGAGCAATTGATGAAAATCTGTGAGGAGAACAAAGTTACGGCAATCATGGTGACTCATGATGTCGATGAAGCGATTTTGCTCAGCGATCGGATTGTGATGTTGACCAATGGTCCGGAGTCAAAAATCGGTCAATTGATGAAGGTTGATATTCCTAGACCGCGCAAACGAATGGAGGTGATTAATCATCCGAATTACTATAGCTATCGTAGTGAAATCATCTATTTTCTAAATCAACAAAAGCAAATCAAGAAAATCCGTTCCCGTAAACAAACGGTAGTGGCAAAGCATGGT
>JANXNM010000120.1 GCA_025354065.1 Synechococcales cyanobacterium 340R_concoct_173_sub
CCATCCCGGTAACCTTTTAGCGATGCCCAATGGCAAGCTGGCTTATCTCGATTTTGGGATGATGAGCAATATGAAACCTTATCAAAAATATGGCTTAATTGAAGCTATTGTTCATTTGATTAACCGTGACTTTGAAGGCTTGGCACAGGACTATGTAAAATTAGAATTTCTAACGCCAGATGTTGATCTCACGCCGATTATTCCAGCCTTTGCGATGGTATTTGAAGATGCTCTGGGCGGCAGTGTTTCGGATATTAATATTGCATCAATTACCGATCGACTTTCGGAACTAATGTATGAATATCCATTCAGGGTTCCGGCTTACTTTGCCTTAATTATCCGATCGCTCGTGACCCTAGAAGGCATTGCCATCAACGTTGATCCAGATTTCAAAGTGTTAGGAGAAGCCTATCCCTACATTGCAAAACGACTACTAACAGATCCTGCACCAGAACTCCGAAATTCATTGAAAGAGTTACTGTTCAAAGAAGAAAGTTTCCGATGGAATCGCCTTGAGGGATTGCTTAAAAATGCAAAAGGAAGCATGGAATATGACATTAGTGGGTCATTGGATCAGGGAATCGAATTTCTGTTTTCAGAACAAGGTAACTACATTCGAGAACGCTTAATTGAAGAGATTATCAAAAATGTAGATCTTCTGGGTCAAAATGCTTGGCAGAATTTCACATCCAATATTGGAAGCCGCTTAGGACTGCCAACAGAGCCGCTGATTCAATCTCCTCAGTCTCTCGATAATGCTGCCACTTTAGAATATATCAAACGGATCTGGGCAATTCTGCAAGATACTGAAGGATTTGATGCGAATCATCTTTTAACGTTATTACCAAAGTTAGCTGCTCGGGCCGAAACTCAACAAATGGGACAACGTATTGCGATGGGATTAACTCAACGGTTAATTTCTCGGTTCATTCGTGAAGTGTTGTTAGCGGATCAATCTAGTCGATCGGTCTCAAAAAACCGAACAACTCCCGTCTTTATTCCACCCAATCCCCCGTTAAGACCGATCGGATCTGCCCCTAGAAATAGTTCCATCGAGTAGGACTATTCATCCTTAACTCAAATGTCGCTCTTAGGTTGGGTCATCGGAATATCGATGATAAATGCTGTTCCTTCGCCAACAATTGAAGTAAAGCTTAGTTTGCCATGGTGCTGTTCAGTGATGATCTGATAGCCTATTGAAAGGCCGAGACCTGTTCCTTTTCCGATGGGTTTGGTAGTAAAAAAGGGATCAAATAGGTTTTTAAAAGCGTTTTCTGATATACCTGCCCCATTATCTTGAATGCGGATTGAAACCCGGTCTATACCCATCTCATCTTGGTGAAGTCCTGTATGAATTTCGATCGAATTCACCTGTTCCAGACGTAATACCGGCGTTAATTGCTTCCATCTTTCATCAATGGCATCGATCGCATTGTTCAGTAGGTTCATCAACACTTGATTAATCGAACTGGCATAGCAATCGATCAAAGGCAGCTCACCATAGTGCTTGAGAATATGAATATCTGGGCGATCTTCATTGCTTTTCAATCGATGTTGCAAAATCATTAACGTGCTGTCAATACCCTCATGGAGATCAACCGGCTTTCGAGCAGCCTGATCCAATTGGGAGAAATTTCGTAGTGATAGAACAATGTCTCGGATCCGATCGGTGCCGATTTCCATGGAGGAAAGAATTTTCGGAAGATCCCCCATAAGGAACTCTACATCTTTGTCAACCATCGCAGCCTGAAGGTCATCACTTGGCAGTGGATACTCCGCCTGATAGCGTTGGAGAATATGTAGTAAGTCCTTGACGTAGACACCGACATGATGCAGATTGCCATGGATGAAGTTAACAGGATTATTGATTTCATGGGCAACACCTGCCACTAGACGACCCAGGCTAGACATTTTTTCCTGTTGGATTAACTGAAGTTGAGTCTTTTGTAATTCTGCAACCACTTTTTCTAGAACGGTGGCTTGGATCTGGGTTCGATTTAGCAAATTGGCTTGCTCTAGGGCAATACTGACTTGACTGGATACTTGGGTAATAAACTGAATTTCCGAAGCTTGCCAATCCCGAGGCTGGGAGCATTGGTGGACACAGAATAACCCCCATAGCTGATCATTGCGCAGAATGGGAGCGACTAAGGTTGCCTGAATTTCAAACTGGTCTAAAACCGCTCGGTAACAGTCTTCCAATCCCGCCTGATTGATGTCTGGAACCGCATGAACTCGACCCTTGCGATACCTTTCAGCATAACGCTCACCAAAACAATGGTCGTGGACTTTCTTCGTCAGTGCCGAGGCAAACGGGGGCAATACATCCTCTGCAATAATTTCACCATCATTAAACTCAGAAGTTGGGTCAAAGCGATAGATACCCACCCGATCGGCCCCTAAAATCTCTCTGACTTCGGTGGTCGTAATCTTAAAAATTGTCTCCAAATCTAGAGATTGCCGAATCTTTGCCACCACCTTAAAAAGTGCATCCTGTTGCTGATTTGCCTGTTCTAAAGACGCTGTACGCCTCTCTACGCGAGCTTCTAAGCTGATGTTTAGGTTTTGTAGATTTTGGTTGAGAGTCTGGACCTCTTGATGTAGATCTGCTTGGGCGATCGCAGTCGCAAATTGATTAGCAATGCCTTGAGCGAGGTCAATGTCACGAGAATTCCATGGCAGAGATTGGCTACCAGTCTCCTGTTTCCACACCTGAAAAGACTGACGAGGATAGGTTTGCCGCGCATCAGGATTAATTTGACCCGCCCAAAGGGTTGCGGTCTCAATCGGATTGCGAAAAACTGTGAGATAGCCAATTTTCTGCTGACTGACCAGGAGGGGAACAATCAGGATGCTCTGAATCGTAGTGTCGTGGAAGAGAGGCTGTAAATTTCTAAGCGCTGACACTTTATACAGGTTCTCGATTGCCCAAGCTGATGTTGCATCATGGTAAAAATGTTGCTCCACCGCATAGAACTGTTCCATTATCGATAAAGGAGACATCGGATGAGGAACAGGCTGCATACCACAGAAATAAAGCCGTAAATTTTCCTGCACCTCTGGGTTAGACTTCATCGCTAGGCTATTGTTCCGAGGATGGAGATAGAGTCTCCCCCCCGAACCCTGTAAGACAGAAACTACTTCTGTTAGCGCATTTTGAAGATCCAATGCGGTCATAGAAGAAAGCTGTTCAGCGATCCGGCTGATAGTCGCTTCCTGCTGAGCAAGGTTTTTTGCCTGTTCGAGCAGAGTCGATTGAGTAATGGCGATCGACACCTGATCTACGACCATTTGGATGCTCTTAAGTTGCTCAGGCAGCACTTCCATGGGTGTGGCATGATGGGCAACCAACAGACCCCAAAGTTTATCTTGATTCAGAATTGGAACGACAAAACTAGACTGTACGCCCATCGTAGTTAGATATTCCCTATGACAAGGATCAAGGGGCCGAAAAATTAATTCTTCTTCAATAATTTCACCCGTTTCCTTCTCGTAGATACGGCTTTGACCAATTTTGCCCGACGACACATCAATTACATTTCTCACCCATTCGGCAATAAACAGATGACGTGCTGATTCGGGGATATCATCAGCAGGAAAAAATAGTCCTTGGAGAGAAGGCAGATTCTGCGCTTGACCCAACTGCTCTGCGACGACCTGACCACTATCATCCGCTTGGAACTTGTAGATCATCACCCGATCGCATTCAAAAAACTGCTGAATTTCAGAAGCAGTAGCCTCAAGAATTGAAGAGAGTTCGACAGCTCGGCGAATCCGCTGGCTGATGCGTTGCAGAAGATTATTGGAATTGAGAGTTGAAGAGCGGTGATGAGCGAGCACAGTGGTCATAATGGTAGGTTAAGGAACGCCAGATTTATTCCTTAGTGTTCCCAAGGAGTTCTGTTTTGCAGAGCTATACCAATGATTAATAGCAGATTATTATAAGTTTGATTATTATAACTTTAATTTAGTATAATTTTGATTACTCTGATGAGTTCGATTTAACTAAGATGTAGGATTAAATTTATTATAAATCCCATACTACATTTTACTGAGAGAATAAAAGCTCCTCCATTATTAGTCTGGCAAAACAGCGGTTAATTTTTGTGATCGCATTTTCTAACTTTCTTTTTTCTAACTTTCTTTCATGATTCTTCACTAGCTTAACTTTCCTTACTCTGCTTTAAATGCTTCCTTGAAAGCTCAAATTTAAGTATTCACTTCAAGAGTTCACTTCAAGAGTGGTTCAAGATCAATATGTGGCTCGATCGCATTAGCAAGTTGATCGAGTAAAACTTCCCGCTGTTCACGATAATTAGGAACACCCGTTGGAAGCGATCGAAGTCCACGTTGTGTTCGCAATCGATTTAGCCAAGACCGTCGCCAGGGTCCATTGTCAAACAATCCATGCAGGTATGTACCCCACACCGATTCAGTCGCATCGACCAGACCAAGATTTATATCATCAAACAATGGACGCACTTCATGATCACACCCTTCCACAATGCGCGTTCGGCCTTGGTGAATCTCGTAACCCGTCACAGGTAAGCCTTCTTGAGGAAGTTTGGACGTAACCGTACGCTGACGAGCAATTTTTTGACCCGCAATCACCGTCCTCAGAGGCAACAGTTTTAACCCAGGGAATCGCCCCTCTTGGCCTTCAACACCTTCTGGATCCGCCAACAACTGCCCCATCATTTGATAACCACCACAAATTCCCATCACCGTTCCGCCCGCAGCAACATACTCCTGAAGCTGCTCTACCATGCCAGATTTATGCATCGCAATCAGATCAGGAATCGTCGTCTTAGAGCCTGGAATAATGACCGCATCAGGATGGCCCAGCGTTCCTTTTAATCCTAAATAGTTCAATGTCACCGACGATTCTGACTCTAGAGGATCGAAATCAGTGAAATTTGAAATGCGGGGTAGACGAAGCACCGTAATATTTAAATCACTCTTTGTACTGCTTTGACGACGTTCCAACAAACTCAACGAATCCTCTGCCGGAAACGCTTCTTCTAGCCAAGGCACGACCCCAATCACCGGAATTCCGGTCCGCTCTTCTAGCCAGTCAATTCCGGATTGCAATAGCTGTCGTTGCCCCCGAAATTTATTAATTACAAAACCCTTAATCAAGGCACGTTCATCAGGATCTAACAGTTCTAAGGTGCCAATAATATGAGCAAAAACTCCACCCCGATCAATATCTGCTACCAAAACAGTCGGTGCATTCAAATATTTAGCGACCCGCATATTTGTCAAGTCACGATGCTTCAGGTTAATTTCCGCTGGACTGCCTGCGCCTTCACAAACAATCATATCGAATTCTTCCGCTAACCGTCGAAGGGACTCCTCGATCGCCTGCCAGCCAATATCAAAAAACTTCTCATAATATTCAGCCGCACCGACTACACCGACAACTTTTCCCTTCAGCACCACTTGAGAGGTCATATCCCCCTGAGGCTTCAGCAAAATTGGGTTCATCTCCACCCAAGGATTAGTCCCAGCAGCCCAAGCTTGAACCGCTTGTGCATGACCAATTTCGCCACCGTCCGCTGTCACGTAGGAATTAAGCGCCATATTTTGACCCTTAAATGGAGTAACCCGCCAACCGCGCCGCGCCAAAATCCGACAGAGGGCTGCGGTAATTAAAGATTTGCCTGCGTGGGATGTCGTTCCGACCACCATAATTGCTTTCATGTTGAAAATTCTCCAATAAATATAATAGGTAAAATAAAAATTAGAACGGTAACCTAATCCAACGGGTGACTGCATTGAGTACCCGATCGCGCCAAGTAGCCTTCAACTCTAGACGACCCCGATCGCGCCATCGATCGAGAACCATGCGCCCCAGTGGTGTCACTCGGAAACTATCCGTCAAGCCCTGACCATCCACTTCCCGCCGTAGAACTCCCACATCAATCATCCACATCAGCTCGACATCAGCAATCAACTCAGTGATGGCCCATTTAGTATATCCGTTCTCCATTCCCACTCGTCCAGATAGTGCCTGCAACCCAACACTACTGCGCGCCATCGCCTCATAAGTTTGTAAATAAAACGGAGCACATCGTACCGCTCGCTCCGTTCGAGTCATCGTTCGCGCAGGATAGGGGGTAAATGAAGGATTAGTACTCATGACTGAAGCTAGGTCTAAGTATGGGGGTGTAGGGGTTAGTTTAAAACGTGTGTTAGCTGGGAACAACATTAGCTAACAACGGTCAGAACACTTTCTTTATAAATAATAGCCGTAATCTACGTATTCCCCGTCATTCATAGGAAAAAGCCGCCCAATTCAAGAAATATTTATCGATTTCCGTGTCATTTTTAGAAAAATATAGGATTTAATCAAAAAATCACACTAGTATTTTTATGAGTGTGTTCATGCGTCTTTCATACTCCTAAGAACATTAATTTTAGAGTACTAATTTTATGAGCGATTTTAATCAAGATGAATCCCGAACGGACGAGCAACTTCAACCGAGCCGTAGAAGACTTTCTTCCGATGAGATGATTGCTATGGCATTAGCGTTCACAGGAATCGGGTCAATCTTATTCTGGACGCTGGGGTTGAAAACGTCTCCTATTAACTTGACTATGTTGACGAACGGTTCGCCCTTTGCAACTGTTGATTCTGCAACTAAGGCGAGTCCTGGCATGACAGCAACAGGCACTACAGGAATTTCCCCGGAGGCTCCTGGAACCATCTCTAATCCAAAATTAACTGAACCAGGAACTAGTTTAACGACGAATCCAATGGCATCCGATCGGGCAAAATCCGCCCCACTGTCCGCCCCAATACTACCTGCGACAACAAACGTACCTAATCAGGATACCAACGTAGCAATCCCACAAACGTCAGCAGCAGTACCGATCGCGGCCAATCTCGGCACAGTTGAGAATCCTGGTAAGCCGAAATCTTTTAGTGATGTCCCCGATAATTTTTGGGCCAAACCTGCGATTGTGGCATTGTCCAGCCGAGGCGTAATTAGTGGCCTAGAAAACAATACTTTTCAACCTGACAAACAAATCACCCGTGCTGAATTCGCGGCCATAATTCAGAAGGGATTCGAAAAGACGAAAGTTAAGGATGCAATGAAATTTACAGACATTAAAGGTGGATATTGGGCGGCGACGGCCATTGATGAGGCAACCCAAACTGGATTTATGACGGGCTATCCCGAAGGTGTTTTTAAACCGGACAAGTCGATTCCTCGTCTAGAAATGCTGAGCGCGATCGCAACGGGAATGAATCTCAAACCCAACAGCGACCCGGTTCAAATCCTCAGGAAGTATAGTGATGGCGAAGATATGCCAAAGTGGGCCATCTCAAACGTCAGTAGCGCTGTGGAAGCGGGGCTTGTTTTGCCCAACAGTACTCAGCTTGGCCCAAATAAAATAGCAACTCGCGCCGATGCAGCATTTTATATTTATCAAGCGCTGATTAAAGAAGGGAAAATTAAGCCCTAACTTCATCTAGACAAGCAGGCTAAACAAAAAATTAGGCGGCGATCGGACGTTATCTTGAAAAGAAAAGTCGAAATCACCGCCCCATTGTTTATTACTTATCCGATCGAGATGCAATAATCACTCAAATGCGTCGCCGTTGGAGAAGTTCTAGCAACCCATAAACCAACATCAAATACCCTATCGCTAGGACAGGAATCATCATTGGCAAATCTTGATCAATCATGACACTACCTCAATGGAAGCCCAAAGGAAATAAAACGCAGAACCCATAACCGTTCGCGCTTTCCACAGGTAAACCCATCAGAACAATAAATCGTCAACATAAATGCAGAGAAATATTGTTCTAATCAATCCCCTTGAGACAGCATTGTTCCTTCAGACAGTCGATCGCAAAGCGCCGCCTCCCGCTTAGTGGAAATCCACAGCGACGAAAAAACCTTGCACAAAACAACTTCAACCTGTATGGATCGTATTGATTACCTTGACCTATTTGAAACCAAGCTACAGATCTCGAAAGAGGGCTGTAAAATTAGGCTTCAAGTGGTCTCGAAGATAAAGGCGCTTTTTTCAAGTCTACTCAGGATGAATATCATTGTCTGAACTGACTCACATGCCTTGCTCTTCAGGTAAAAATTCGCAGTTTTGAAAGCTTATGTATAGACTATCACAGGAGTTTAAAATTCGGAGGTGATCCAAAAAACAGATCGAAAGATAATTATTAACTGGTCATTTTTTAGGAAGATCCGCAAGGAATGGTTCAAGGGCGATCGCCATCGCTTAGAATAAAAACAGAACCTGTAAAGTTTCTTAATCTTTATCCTCATCTGGTTCGCACCATGACATCAGTTGCCTCCCTTTTTTCTCCTGTTGATGCCGATCTTTCTGCGATGACAGAAAATCTTAAGCAGTTAATCGGGGCCAAGCATCCGATTCTCTACTTAGCTGCTGAACGCTTGTTTGGCGCGGGAGGGAAACGGGTGCGTCCGGCCATTGTGCTGTTAGTTGCAAGGGCGACGATGCCTAAAGGTGACTTAACCCAACGTCATCGACGACTCGCTGAAATTACTGAAATGATTCATACTGCTAGTCTTGTTCATGACGATGTGGTTGATGAATCTGAATTGCGGCGCGGTGTTCCGACGGTTCATGCGGGATTTGGAAATCGAGTGGCGGTGTTGGCTGGTGATTTTTTGTTTGCGCAGTCATCGTGGTATCTAGCAAATTTGGACAGTTTGGAAGTCGTGAAACTGCTGTCAGAAGTGATTAAGGATTTTGCTGAGGGTGAGATTCAGCAAGGGCTAAATTGTTTTGATACTGAAATTACGATCGAAGCCTATTTGCAAAAGAGCTATTACAAAACGGCATCACTGGTCGCTAATAGTGCAAAAGCGGCGGCAATTTTAAGTGATTGGAGTTCGGATGATGCCTCTGCACTTTACCATTATGGGCGGCATTGGGGATTGGCGTTCCAAATTGTGGATGATATTTTAGACTTTACTGGATCAATGGAGAGTTTAGGCAAGCCTGCTGGGTCAGATTTGAAAAGTGGGAATTTGACCGCTCCAGTGCTGTTTGCTATGGAAGAGCAGCCCTATTTAAAAACATTGATTGAGCGAGAATTTTCAGAAGATGGAGATTTGGCACAGGCCTTGACCATTGTGGAGAAAAGTCAAGGAATCGAAAAGTCTAGGGCATTGGCTAAAGATCATGCGAAATCTGCGATCGGATATTTATCCCATCTCCCGCCTTCTGAATCTAGAGAGTCCCTCGAAAATCTCTGTGATTTTGTATTGAGTCGTTTGTCTTAAAGTATAAAATTCTCCAAACCCCACTTATTAAAGGGAATTTGGAGAATTATCTAATAAATAGAATGTAGGCGTTTGATTTAATTCTTGACTTTCATCGCTTTTGCTAATTCAGCCGCAACAAGTGGACGAGAGAATTCAGGAGGTGGTAGTTCGCCATTGCGTAACATTTCGCGAACCTTTGTTCCAGATAAATGAATCCGTTGTTCTGGAGTACTCGGACTGGTTTTGATGGTGGCCATGGTGTTGGTTACTTTGCAATAGAACGCATGTTCATATTTGAGGGGAATGATTCCGATCGCTGCTGCCTCAAATTCATCGAAAATATGTTGCGCGTCAAAGGTGCCATAGTAATCGCCAACTCCTGCATGATCCCGGCCTACGATGAAGTGAGTACAACCATAGTTCTTCCGAATTAAGGCATGGAAAACGGCTTCCCGTGGTCCGGCATAGCGCATTGCCGATGGGTTGATGCCTAGAATGACGCGATCTTTTGGATAGTAATTATCAATCAGGATTTCGTAACAACGCATCCGAATTTCGGCAGAAATATCATCTTCCTTGGTTGCACCGACTAATGGATGTAAAAACAATCCATCGACAATTTCCATCGCGCACTTTTGAATGTACTCATGAGCGCGGTGAACTGGGTTACGCGTTTGGAACCCAACAATAGTTTTCCAACCCTTTTCCTTGAAGGCTTCGCGGGATGCCGCCGGATCAATTTGATAGGTTGGGAAAAGTGGATGTGCTTCGCGGTCCAGAAGCCAAATAGGGCCAGCCAGATTGATATTGCCTTGGTTGTAAACAACAGCGACACCAGGATGTTTTTCATCTTCGGTCCGATAGACGTTGATGGCTTCTTTTTTCTTATCGTAGCTATACTTTTCAGTGAGGTGGAGAACGCCAATATATTGACCCAAGGGATCATTCAGACGGACATATTGACCAACTTCAACCGTATCGGCAACAGATTCCATGACCGATAAAGTGATGGGAATAGTCCAAGGCAACCCACTGGTCAGGTGCATCTCGACGACAACCCGATCGTAATCCGCTTGGTTCATGAATCCGGTAAGTGGACTGAAGCCACCGATCGCAATCATGTGGAGATCAGAAACGGCGCGCTCATCCAAAGTCACCGTCGGCAGAGCGTCTGCTTTGCTCAGAAAGTCTGCTTTTTGGTCTGGAGTTGCGATGCGATTAATAAGTTCGCCGCCGTGGGGAGCTATGCCGTCGGGACGCTGAAGGTTTGCCATTGTTAAAGTTGCGATTGCTGAATTATGGACTTGCACTCGTTGCAATTTCCCATGGTACCAGAAGCCGGGTACTCGCTTGAGGCAGATTGGGTGATCCACAGGAGGTATTCAAGCATTGTGTATAAAGCCGAATAGACTGCAAAATTGGTAGCAGTTGCTAGAATAAACGCGCTGTTCAGTTGAGTTTTATAATGAGTTCTTGGTCTAAATTCTGTGCCATTTTGTTATTGAGTACGATCGCGATTCTTTTAGTTGTACCTGCGGCTCAAGCGAATGAAAAGCCATATCCTGAGCTAATAATCCGATCGCTCGTGGAAACCTGTGTGAAAGATCAAGGATTTTTTGTGCCATTTAAATCTATAAAAGTAAACAAAGATTCTGAAAAAACCTTACCCGTGATAACTGATGACTATGAGAAAATTTTAAGGAATTCGATCGCACAGTACAAAGAGCAAAGTCTTCAACAAGAACAAGTGATTGATGCACAAATCCAGCAGCGTTTGGTTCTTCTGACTGAGATGCTCAAAGATAAATCAAAACTTACTAAAGAACTGACTATTATTCGTAGTTCTCTTTCTACGGGTTTATTAAATGGTCAAAAGCTTTCACCAGAAATACTTGCCTTTATGAAAAAATCTGAACAAGATTTAGTGATGTTAGAAATAGATCCAAACCATGTTGAGAAAATGGCAAAAACAGCCAGAGAACAGGAAATCTTAAAGCTACGTCAAAACGATCGTAAATTCATCACGGAAGCCAATTTAGATTTAAGTAAATTAACAACTTGTGGATGTGCTTTAGCAAAAGTTCAAAAAACATACCTATTAGAAGAATTAGCCGATCGAATTAAGCTCGAAATCACAGGAGTCGCTGGTATTTCCCAAGATATTCGATCGAATATTGAACAATGCAAACTCCCAAGCAAAACCTCAAAGAGTCAAATGCTCTAATTTCGCCCTAATTTAAGGGCGTACGAGTTTGAAGCTAACAATAGTCCAGGGTTCAATTGAATGTGATTGATTGTCTGTTAGGCGTTCTAATATATCAACCCGATCGCCCAATTGAACCCCCTGAATGTTTTCATTTGCATCACCAATAGAGATCTCTGTCATATCGCCATAATATTCATAACCTCGAAGAATATATTGATTCCGATCGTCCTCCGATCGTTTAATCGCCATTAACATCATATGTTCAGCTTTCAAGTTCAACAAGCTCATCATCGGCGGCAACAATCCTTGTAACAGACGCTCATTCGGGACAATTGCTTGCAAAGGCAAACTTAATTCAATGGCACGTTTTGGAGTATCTGCTGTTTTCCAATTGCCCAAATGGGGGTAAATCCCGATCGTAAACTCGTGAATACCTTGGTCTGCGATCGGATCTGGAAATTCAGAACCACGCAATAGAGAAATACGAATTTCATTAGGTTTATGATCATAGCCGTGTTTACGATCGCACAGAATACTCACGCCATACTGTCCATCACTCATACTGGCCCACCGCAATCCCGGCACTTCCCACATCGCCCGTTCTGCCTCAGTCGTGGGATCTGTAGTCCGATCGGCAACGCCACAAGCTGCTTCATAAGTAACAAATTTTGCATCTAAATTGATGGGGAATGCCGCTTTAACAAAAACATGCTTTTCCTGCCAATCAACATAGTTTTTGATTTCGAGAATGGGGGAATGTTGAGTTAGAGAATAGGTTTGGATAAATGTAGACTTGCCAATTGTTCGAGTGACTTGAATGCGCGATCGTAAACAATGGTGTTCAACATAACGAATGTCCTCAAGTTTGGCATCAGGTAATGGAAAATCTTGATACTTCGGATTAATATTCCACGCATCCCAATACTGTCCATCATCCGTAAAAATCTGGAGTTCATTGCTCTCACCGCGCATCACATCCCGTTGGTTTTTCTTATCAAATAGCGTTTTAATATTGCCTGTTCTAGCGCTAATCTCAACCCTTAAAAACTCATTCTCAATGGTGTAATATTCGCGATCTTCCACAGATTCGATCGCGGGAACATCAAGTCTTGGAATAGCCCAATAGCAAGCATATCCGAGAGATGGAATATCTGGAACGATCGCCTTGATAATACAAACTTGTTGATCTCCAGTATATTTAAAAATTGAATGCGTTTCAACCGCCACACCCTCAATGGTTTGAACTTGCCAATAAGGCGAAAGATCTTGGGTCGGAGTCGCTGCAATCAATACGCTAACTAAATGCGATCGCGTCCAATTATTAGGATTAAATACCACAATCAATCGAGCTTCAGGATGGGGCGCATCGATGAATGCAATTGAATTCAGAATCCGTTCTTTTGCATTATTAATAATACAATCTGTATCAATTAAAACCCGATCGGAAAATCGATTAGCCGTGGGATAAACGTCACGAATAGACGTTCCCGGCAAAATGTCATGAAATTGATTAAATAGCGTTTTCTTCCAAGTCTTTTCAAGCTCGGCTGCTGGGTAGTTAAAGCCTACTGTCAACGCCGCTAAAGACGACCAAAGTTCCGCCTCATAAAGGGCATTCTCACAATCTCGATTGTAAGCTTTTTGATCTGCATGGGTGGTGTAACAACCTCGATGGAATTCTAGATAAATCTCGGAGGATTCGCTCCTTAACGTGGGCATAGCTTGTTCTAGAGTAAAGCTTAGGGGAATCTCTCGAATCTCATTTAAAAAACTCTCAGCCGTCGTAAATTCAATCACCGGAAACACTGACGATCGCCCCCAACGCTGCAAAATCTCCAACATATCCCGTGTCGGACCACCCCCATGATCGCCAACTCCGGGTAAATATAAACAACTTTGCAATCCCGATCGCGTCGCAAATTCCCAACAATAATCACTCATCTTAATCGGATCAACCCACTCCCCAATGGGCGCAGACATCAATGCTAATACCGTTGAACCATCCGGCGCACTCCAATTGAATACCTCATGGGGATATTTGGTCGTATCATTCCAACGAAGCTTTTGGGTGCCAAAGAAATCAATCCCACCTAACTTAAAAAACTGTGGTAATTGTCCACAAAACCCAAACGTATCCGGCAACCAAGCCACCCGACTCATCGCCCCAAACTTCTCTGCATAATATCGCTGACCATACAAAATCTGTCGTGCAATCGACTCACCCCCAATCAAATTCATCTCCGGTTCCACCCACAGCCCACCGATTGCTTCCCATTGCCCCGATCGCACTTTAGATTGAATTTTCGCAAATAGTTCAGGTCGATTCTTCTCAAACCATTCATACAAAACAGGAGTCGTATGTCCAAAAATTAAATCAGGAAACTCCTCCATCAAATTCAGCGCAGAAACAAACGTTCGTTCCGCCGCATTCCAAGTCTCATCCACCGTCCAAAGCCATGCCAAATCTAAATGAGCATGACCCAAACATTGAATTTTATAGTGCTTAATCCGATCGCTCCACTCCATCAACACCAATTGAATCGCCGCCAAATCATTCAAATCATCCAACGCACTCAAATTACTGGCTAAAACACAAACCTCGCCCGGATAAAATACCGTAAGAAATTTCCAAACAATCTCCACCTCATCCGCCACAAAACCAGCATCCGCCGCCCCATCCGCCGCCTCAAAAATCAAGGCCGATCGCATCAATGCACCAATATCGTGCCCCGGACTCACCAGCTTTAACCGGACTTCAATCGTTTCATGACTCGCAGCAGGACTCAATACAACCCGACAAGTATGATCAAACAAATCCCCGCTCTGAAGCAGAACTCCCGCTACAAACACATCCGCCCTCTCCGCCCACCATGTCAACCCAAGCCGCGCAATCATTCCCACACAAGACTCAGGCAGCGTGACGTGCTGTATTAATTCAACTGATTCTCGTCCCTTAGCCCAAGCAATCTGCCCTTTCTCATTCAATGCAACCGGAGCGCCATCGACCGATCGCCAACCTGCCATCACATCCACAACACACCGCGATCGCAACCGCCCCACCAACTCTTCAAGAAAACCCATCACCGACCCAACAGAAAAAATCAACTTTGTCATAGTTTGTCATACTACGTTACATATCCTGTCAAGCAAAAGCGCGTAAACTTAAAGTATCTCTTCAACTCTCAATCCACACTTCTCAATTCACCATTCCTACTCCCCCATTCTCCCATGGCAGCCGATCGCCCTTACCAAAGTCATCTTCTGAGTTTTCTAAACCGTCAACTCCAGACCGCCAAGGATAAAACGGGAATAATCTGGCGCACGGTGAAACTCTCTGTTTCCGCAGCACTAGCGATCGGCGTTCAAGCCATCATGTATCCGATTTACGCCGTGATTCAAGCCGCTGAACTCGTGGGAAAACAAATTCAATCCGCAGATGGCATCATCGGATGGTTACGATCGGGCCAATCCAACCCAACTACAAATCTAGTTCACCTTAGCAGTGATGCCCCCCTCACCAGCGTCTTAACGGCCCTAACTCAAGGCCAAATAGCCACCACCACCGTAGGTAATGCCGATGCGCTCACCGTAGCCGTCGCTTCTGGTCTCACCATTCAAGGCGTAGCGTCTCGGTTAAGCGATCGGCGCGTTGGGCTAGTAACGAGCGATCAACAGGTTTTAGATCTTCTTTCAAATTCCCAAGAAGCGCAACTTCAACATCGCATTCGTTACGAGATTGCTATGTACTTGCGTTGGGTCCGATCGCACACATTACAAACCTCCACAAATAGCAACCGACCGACCATAATCCAACCTAAACTTTCTCCCATCACCATTCCAACTCTCTGGACCAATTCCTCATCCCTCGGCTTCTTTTCACTACTCAACCTACAAGATTTACCTAGCCTACAAGAGCTACCCAATCTAATCCAAGCGGCCTTACACTATTTTTTCGGACCTTCGCGCAGATACTACATTCGCGGCGATAATAAAACCCGCTTGACCGACGAGACTTGGTTCAAGCTTGAAACGCTCTGGGGCACTCCGCCGATCGCAGTCCTTCAAGCTCCAACTTCCGATCGTAGAACATCATCAATAACCGCCATGCCCCTTATTAATGGCAGCACCCCAATCTCAACAAATTTACTGGTTATTAAACCCCGCATAATCAGTCGATCGTCCGCACCGATCGTATTGAAAAAATCCTCTAGTAGTATCTCTAATACCTCTTCTATCCAAGAACACGACAGTACACACATCCAGAACAATTTAGTCAAAAGATCTACTGCTGGCACCAAACACAGCCCAGACTGGCTAGAGGCAAAATCCGTTGATCTCGGCTACAAAAAAAAATAGCTCCGATCTTTATATGGGCTGAGTTCTCCTCTGAAATGCTTGGCACTTGGCGTACGTGCTTGGTGGCGTGTCCAAAAACCCAAACGTCGGGGATCCCCATTTCCTGATAATGCTTTCGACGAGCCAGGAGGGTTGCAGGCGTTGTCGAGTTGAAGCACTCCACCTCAAAGGCCACGCGTTGACCTCCCTGTCTCCACGTCACCAAAACATCCGGTTTACTTCGATGCTCGCCATTCCAAAGGAACGTGTGATCCACGTCAACTTCGAGATCCAGACCCTGCGCCTGAGCACATCCTTCAGCCCAAAGTCCGAGAGCCTGCTTGCCGGCCAAGTGCAATTCAGATTCGGGCGCACCCGCATGCAAGTTCTCACCCAGATGAAAG
>JANXNM010000158.1 GCA_025354065.1 Synechococcales cyanobacterium 340R_concoct_173_sub
TGCTGCTTTTGCCCGAGCCGTTGTTGCCAACGAAGACGGTGAGGGGGGTAAGTCGGATGCTTTTGCTGTTTTGAACCGCTTTGAAGTTTTCGAGTTGGATGCGGCGGAGGGCGGGAGAATTCATGGAATAAGACCTCGTTCGACATCGCGATAGGCATTCAGTGCCATTATTTTAGTGGATTCAGGGACGATCGGAAACGTGCTCAAAATATGTGCAAATTCAATTTCGGTGAGGTGGTAGAGGTGGGCGATGATGCCGTCGAGTTCGGCGCGGAGGTTGGCTCTGGCGATTTCGTCGGTGACTCCGTTGGTGTGGCTGCCGAGTCCTACTTCTGCTGCGAGGTCATCAAATTCGGGGGTGGTACAGATTAGTTTGGCGGCGCGATCGACGATTTCTTGGAAGGTGCGATCTCCATCTTGCAAGCTTGGCACTTGAGTTCCATATACAAAGAAGAAATTAATATTAGCTGAGACCTTTAAACGTATAAAGTAATCATATATAAAGCTATTCCATATGGAACATAAAACCATCATTTCTTTTGAAAATACTCTTCTACGTCCTTCATCGTCAAATATTTTTACCGTTTGAAAATTTTCCAAACAAAAAGATGGTGGAATAATGGCTGATATCATAGTGCGTTCGTCAGTGCTTCTTGCAATTTTTCGAAACCCTATTCGATATGATTGATAATCCAACATTTGACCTTCGTCTTTTTGTCTTCCTAAAATCATCTTTCTGCCATCTATTTCCTTAACCCAATATTTTGTAGCTTTAGAAAAAGAATGATTAAACTGATGAATTGTCTTACCTTCTAATATTGGTGAAAGACCTTGCTTTTGGTTTGTGTTAAAAAGGCTGGAATTCTTCAAAGAAGGTGCTAATTCACGACTAAGCCTAATGTGCTTATAAACTGATTTCTCATCAATTAGATTTGAAAATACTGACATTTTTGCAGCAATCGCATACTCAATAGAATCTTTAAACTCCATCACAGAAATAGAATCAGGCGATAATTTTCGCACTAGATCCACATCAATTACGACATCATCAGAACTAGGAAATGAGACGAGATCTTGAACATCGTGACGCATGAAAGCCGCTGGGAAACTCTGGGTACGATCGCCTTTGCAAAATGACAACACGATAAATTTAAAACTACGGTGAACTCCTTCAAAGATTTCCTTGCGGTTCTCAAAACAGAATAGACCTGTAATTTGGGTTTGAGTGAAAAGCATTTCTCGTAATTGCTTCGTTCCCAAATCAGTGTACAAACCACTAGGAATCACAATTCCGCATTCTCCACCCGGTTTCATCAGGCTAAAACATCGTTCTAGAAAAAGCTTGTAGAGATTGATATCTGTCCCTGCTTTTTTACCGTTCACAATCGAGATTTGATTTTTGTACCCGTCAGACGATCGGTAATAACTACTGACATAGGGAAACTGACTTTGATATTGCAACCAAGCTGCCTCAATTTCT
>JANXNM010000165.1 GCA_025354065.1 Synechococcales cyanobacterium 340R_concoct_173_sub
CGACAGCCTTTTCTCGGTGATAGCCTGCCAATACTTGATCCCATACAATTCTGATGTCAGAGTATCTTATGCTATGAGAATGGCTGTCCGTAAAGACTGGGAAGGGAAAGGAATAGCAATTAATTTATATCGGCTTTGCACGTCTGAAGCTATGAAATACAAGTGTGGAAGGCAGGATTCTCTAGTTGACAGGAAGAATATTGTCATGCACAACTTGTTGCTAAATAGAGTTGGAGCAGTTTATACAGACTATATCACCGTAAAGGATAGTGGCATTCACGACCATTTTGTGTCAACGGTAGGCTTGGATCACATGCAGCTTTATCGAGATGTTGATAAAAAGTCATTTAGTAATTATATTCAGCACACTTCATACTTGGACTATAGAATAGTAGATATTGATGATATTGAAACTATTAATAATCTATTGAACGTTAATGAGTACAGTATAGTAGCTTTTGTCAAACCAAACTGGTTGAAAGAAATAAGCCGTTATAGTTTCCTTTTTACTATGGTTTAAATCTACTGGTAATTAGTTAGAAATAGGGCATGGTTGCCAATTTTATATTGACTAGTACAGATATTCTCTGTTGAGTGAGGTCTTAATCGGCAAGGCTGTCAAGGCTCAAATCGTACTGCACCCGATTCGGAACTGCTATATCCAGTGAAGCTGAAATATCGGCACAACGTGCTGGGTTGAGAGGTAAAATCATTCCAGCGGTCAGTGCGATTCACAGTGGCAAGCCACTTTTACGAGCTATTGAGACTCCTTTCATCTAAACAACTGGTGCAGACAGAAGTATTCCCCTCATCTTTATCTGCCTAACCCTTTTACGGTGAGGGTCGGATCTTTGTTGGTGACGGGGATCATGCCTGTTACGAAACTGTAATCAAGTAAGTACTCTAAGTCCCGCCAGGATGCATCTCTCCATCCTGGCAGCCTATGGGATATCATGGACATAGACTTATAGCAAGCCGCGATGCGGTGAAGAGGTAGCCCATGCAAACTATCCTTTTGAGCCATGAAGATGTAGCAAAGCTCGCAAGGCAGTTGTACGACAGCAGTATCCGCAAAGAGGTGGAGAAAGAAGGCAACATCGGCAAGATGGTGATCATCGACGTTGAGACAGGTGATTACGAAGTGGACAAAAATGGCTTGCACGCATCGAATCGTCTGAACGAACGGCATCCAGATACTAGGCAGTTTGGGCTTCGGATTGGTTATAACGTGGCAGCCTCGCTCGGTGGTGTAATGGAGCGTGTCAGCTAGTGATTTCTGGAATTGTTACAGAAGGACATGCGATCGTCTCCGTGATGTTTCGCATTCCAAACCGATCGGACATACCAATTGATTTCGTCGTGGATACGGGGTTCACGGATGAACTGTGTTTACCGCCAGAAGCGGTGGCTCTGCTAAGGTTACGTTTCAAATATGCAATGCCCGTGAATTTGGCTGATAACAGCGAAGTTACTCTGCCAGTTCACGAGGCAATTATTCTCTGGAATGGAGAAGAGCGCGAAGTTCGTGTCATGGCTACAGGGCGAAGACCGCTACTCGGAACATCTCTGATGGATGAACATGAACTTGTCGTGCAATTCACAGAGGGTGGATTGGTCACAATTGATGAGTTGTAGCCGCTCTCGGCATGTAACAGCACAGGCTAACAAGCCCGTTGCACGCCGACCGTACAGAGTCTCTTTAAGTCCAAAAGGTTGCTTGCGGCGGATGAACGGGGTCGTTATGTGGCAGAAATTCAAAAATTTCAGAGCTTGAAACCCGTTCCGAATTTGGAATTGCTGCTGTGCATCAGAAAGACTGGGTTTCTAAAAAGTTAATTTCGCAATTCATGACCGTAGCGAACTCTGCCACCCGCCCAATGCAACTTTTCTCGTAATGTTCGGTAATAGCAATAATCCTCCCGCAAAACAACAAATTCTGCATTCCGATCGGTCATACGAATATCGACCCGATGACCGGGATACAGCGTTGTTGCCATGACACCATCCATCCAAAGTTTAGTCGTCAAATCAGGATCGCACAATGCCCAAACGCTAACGACACAGCCCGCTGGAATAATAATCGCCCGACTCGACAAACTTAGGGGATTAATAGGAGTAATGACGATCGCTTCCATTCCCGGATGCACAATCGGACCGTTGGCCGCCAGCGTATAACAAGTGCTGCCCGTTGGGGTCGCAATCAACAAGCCATCGCCTTGATATTGATCCACCACCTGCCCATCGATTTCCATTTCC
>JANXNM010000209.1 GCA_025354065.1 Synechococcales cyanobacterium 340R_concoct_173_sub
CGTCTGTCGTAAGTTTTGTCGTTCACTAATAATACCGAACAGCATAACCGTGGGGATTTGTAATATCAATACCAAAAAGCCAATTACCAAGAGGCGCGTAAATTGTGAATTCATTAACCGATCGATCGGATTTGGCGTTGGGCTACTGCTAGGCGGAGACATCATAGATAAACCGTAAAAAAATGTGCTAGAGACAAAATCAACAAATATTTCGCTGACTTCAAGTCTAATCCCATAGATTCCAGAAATCCGTACTTATGCGTCCCTACTTATGCGATCGGTTGAAGCCGCGATCGTTCTTTTTTTGTTATTCTCAATGAATCTAAATATATTCATAGCTGCCCCATGCTTCATTCCGACTTTCAGCACCGCCGTAGTCAACTGCTTTCAAAAATTGGCGGAAGTACAGCAATTTTTCGGGCCGCACCCTATGCCGTCATGCACAATGATGTCGAATACAATTTCCGTCAAGACAGCGCTTTTTATTACCTAACTGGATTCAACGAAAGTGATGCCGTCGCCGTATTTGCACCCCATCACGATGAGCATCAATATATCTTATTTGTCCAACCTAAAGATCGGGCAAAGGAAACATGGAGTGGTCGGCGGGTGGGCGTTGATGCGGCTAAAGAGTATTACGGTGCGGATATTGTTTATCCGATCGCAGAACTTGATGAACATTTGCCTAAATATTTAGAAAAGGCTGACAAACTTTACTATCATTTTGGTATCGATCAGGCATTTAATGGGCGAATTCTTAAGCAGTATCAAAGTGGCATTCGTCAGCACGATCGTAAAGGCACGGGACCATTGAGCATTGAAGATCCGATGACGGTGATGAATGGATTGCGCTTACATAAAAGTGATTATGAATTGAGTTTAATTCGTAAAGCGGTCGAAATTGCAGCGGAAGCCCATAACCTTGCTATAGAAAAGCGTAAGCCAGGGTTGTATGAGTATGAATTGCAAGCTGAAATGGAAATGCTCTTTCGACGACATGGCGGTATGGGTCCAGCCTATCCATCCATTGTGGCTTCCGGTAATAATTCTTGTATTTTGCATTACGTCGAGAACGATCGTCAAATGCAAGACAATGATTTGCTATTAATTGATGCAGGTTGCTCGTTTGATTATTACAACTCTGACATTACTCGGACCTATCCCGTGGGTAACAGATTCACACCAGAACAACGTATTTTATATGAACTTGTTCTGAAAGCCCAACTTGCCGCTATTGAAAAAATTAAACCGGGAAATCCTTGGAATGAGTTTCATGATACTGCGGTGCGAGTCATTACCGAAGGGCTAATGGAATTAGGATTAATTGTCGGTGAAATCGATGAGGTAATTAAAGAAGAGAAGTACAAACCATTCTTTATGCATGGCACTGGACATTGGCTTGGGTTAGATGTTCATGATGTCGGCGGTCGCAAAACGGGAGATCTGTGGCATACTTTTGCTCCTAATCAGGTGATCACGGCTGAACCTGGTATTTATATCGGGCCTGACTTTGAACCTCTCGAAGGACAACCTGCCATTCCCGATCGGTGGTTGGGTATCGGCATTCGGATTGAAGATGACATTCTAGTGACAAGCGATAGTAATGAGGTCTTGACGGCGGCGGTTCCTAAAACGATCGAGGCTCTAGAACGCGTTTAATTCAGTTCGTTAAACCATACAATCTAGCCGTGAAATTGAAACTATGATCTAAAAATGGCATCCCAAGTTGTAATTTAGGATGCCATTTTTATTTTAGGCTAAGGTGCCGATCGGATTATTCTCATTAACCCTTTGTATTCACGGGATTCATAGAATTTTAGGTTGTTCTAGCGGACTTTGCTTTACGTGGATTCTCTGCGCGATACTTTGCCATTAATGCCTTTTGTTCAGGAGTGTAAACGGCTTCTTGACGTGATTTAGCAGATTCGCGGATTTTTTTCAGTTGAGTTTTTTGCTCCGCTGTTAGCCCGAGTTGCTTCCACCCGCCCCGTTTGTCGCCTTGAGCGCCAGATGCTTTGATGGCCTTGAGTTGGGTTTTTTGAGCATCAGTCAAAACAGCCTCCATTTGAGCGCGGCTTTGAGTACGGATTTCTTTAAGCTGGGCTTTTTGGCTCGTCGTTAAATTAAGTTGTGTTTGCAACTGCTTCCACTGCGCCGATCGTTCCATCCGATTGCCTGTGGGAGCTGCCTGCGCATTAGAATAGGTTGCAAATAGGGGTGCGACTATGAGCATTGCACCTGTGACCATAGAGAAAAACTGACGTGAGATCATTGAGGACGCTCTAAAGAAATGTGTGTCTACAAACTTATCTTAGATTGAGGAATATCGTATGTCATGGGAGAAATGTCCCGATCGTACCTACATGCCATCTAGGACTATGGTCCTAAGGTTGAATTTTTTGTAAATTGATAGTCTTAATTTCCACCTCAACGTCAACTACAATAGAAGCTACCTCAGAAAACGCAACCAAACGTAAAATGCAAGGACAATCAATTGTGCAGCGGTGGCGGGAATACCATATTTAAGATAGCGACGGAATGCGATCGGTCGGCCATATTGTTGGGCAATTCCAGCGGCAACTAGATTGGATGATGCACCTACTATTGTTGCATTTCCGCCCAATGTCGCACCGTACATCATTGCGTAAAATAGGGGTAGAACACCCTCTGGAAATTGTCCACTAAAGCCAGGAGCCAGTATTTCAGACCCTGCAAGTCCGGCAGCGACAACGTAGTTTTTCAACAATGGGACAACAGCAATGACTAGGGGAATATTGGGCACGAGACTGGAAATAGCTCCGACTCCAAAGAGTAATATTAAAGACCCAAGAACAATGTTTTTGCCCAGAACGATCGCAAGCAAGGTAGACAAACTAGCAATTACACCTGTTTTCTCTAGCCCACCAATCAATACAAAAATAGACATAAAAAATATCAATGTACTCCAGTCGATATCCTTGAGAATATCTGGAACCTGAGCGATTCGACTTTTTTGGACAACCAGTAATGACAATGCCGCACCCAACAGCGCAACCGTCGCGGGTGACATCCGAATCGGCAACATTTCGCCCACCACGAAAAAGATCACGACTGTAGCGACAATAGATAATAAAAATGTGAGTGCAACAGGATGCTCTAATTCAACTTTGGGAAGCGTTTCAAGATCCCGCAATTTAGTTCGCCAAATTGTCCGCCACAAAATCGGTAATAGCGCCAGAATCACCCCGATCGCCAGCATTCCACCAAAGCTCAATCGGACCAAATAGTCCCAAAAACTTAAATTTAGGGCACTGCCTACAATAAAGGTGGCTGGATCGCCGACGATGGTTAGCAATCCTGAACTATTCGCAACGAGTACTAACAAAATCAGCAAAGGTACAAAATCAATAGCCAATTCTTCCGCGATCGGAGGAATTAAGGGTGCTATTAACATCACGGTTGTCGCATTGGGCAACACTGCGCAGATGGGAGTTGTGATGGCGACTATTGCGAGGAGTAACCGATCGCCGCGCCCTTGGGACCAGCGAACAATCTGGGTGCCCAGGTATTCAAATATTTTCGTGGGTTGAAGCGATCGGACTAAAACCATCACCCCAAAAAAGAGGGTCAGGGTACTGTGACTCTTCGCGATATACTCAATTGCCTCGGGCAATGACACAATATTGACGATCACCAACAGCAGAGCACCCATAAGAGCTGCGGTGGTTAGATGCACCCATTCTGTAATTAACAGAACAATGACTCCTACAAAGGTCAATGAAGCAACTATAGGCTGCCAACTATCTAGCATTGTATTCATCATGAAACGCGACTCAAAATTCGGCCTTGATTATTTTAATAGCATCTCTTCAATAAATTTCACGGTCGTGTAAAACTCGTAATCTATATTTTTCTTTTTAGAAAAACCATGTCCCTCATCGTTGGCCATTAGATACCAAACGGGCACACCATTTTGTTTAACCGTTGCGATGATTTGTTCGGCCTCATTCAGGGGCACACGAGGATCGTTTTTGCCATGAATAACAAAGAGTGGTTTTTTAATCGCGCTGGCATTAGTAAGGGGTGAAATTTTTGTGAGAAATTCGCGCATTTTAGGTTCTCGTTCGTCACCATATTCGACCCGGCGTAAATCTCGACGATAACCTTCGGTTCGTTCTAAAAATGATACAAAGTTAGAAATACCCACAATGTCTATGCTGCCTCGAATTCTATTGTTATACTTCACCGCCGATGCCAATGACATATAACCGCCGTAACTGCCGCCTGTAATCAGGATTCGATCGCTATCTAAATCGGGCTGTTGTTTAATCCAATCTAGCAATGCACCAATGTCTTTTACGGAATCTTCGCGTTTAAATCCATTGTCGAGCGTTAGAAATGTTTTCCCATAGCCCATTGATCCTCGAACATTAGGAAAAATCATTGCAACGCCCATTTCATTGAGAATGTAGTTGCGTCGTCCCAGAAAGTAGGGTCTTGACTGGCCTTCAGGTCCGCCATGAATATCGATAATGACAGGTCGTTTGCCGGAAAATTTGTTTGCAATCGGTCGGTAAAGCAATCCTGAAATATTGAGATTATCAAAACTTTTCCAATTGATCAATTCAGCATTACTAAATCGATCGGTTTTCAATCCGCCTGTTTCGCTTTCGGTCCAGCGGGTGATTGCTTTTGTTTTAAGGGCAACTGAATACACGTCAGCCGTTTGAGTGGCGGACAAAAAGGTTAGACCAAGTTCGGGATTATTCAAGTCATCTTTGCGCCAATTCACTCCAAGAATCACGCCTGTAGGTAGTTTTGGCAGTTTGATTTCTTTTCGAGTTATTGTATCTAAAACGCGCAAAATACTAATGCCCGCTTCATTGCTGACGATCGCAATATATTTCCCATCGGGCGACAGTTCAGTTGCTTCGACATCCCATGAAATATTGCTAGTTAAATAAGTCGGTTGATTGGTTTTAATATCAACATAGGCAAGTCGTGAGAACTCTGAATCCCGATCGCTCACGATATAAATACCTTTTCCATCTTTGCTATAAAATGCACTGGTATAGGCGACTTCTGGACCTTCGGGTGTAATGCGTGTCTTGGTTCCAGTGCTAGTATCAATAGTCCAAAGATTGCTTTTATTAGCCGATAGGTATTCGATCGCGAGTAAGGTCCGATCGTCGGTTGACCAATCCAATACTGACCATCCGCCGCCTGTATTTTGAGCAATTAGTTTATTTTCTGATGGATTGGCGGGATCCATAATATAAAAATCATTGTCTTTTCCGGTGCGACGGGTTGAACTGTAGGCAACGCGATCGGTTTTATTTGCCCAAGTTCCGAGACTATTTCGAGATTTGCCGTCGGTTAATAGTGTTGTGTTTCCACTCTCTAGATCATAGCGATAAGTTTGATTGAATTCATTTCCCCCAATGTCTTTGCTAAATATAAAGTATTTACCGCCGATCGGGGCGTAGCTACCATTACCCACGCGCTCCGGGAAAAAGGTTAATTGTTTTCGCATTCCCAAGGGCATACTCACCTGATGCACTTGAGCAACATCACCAAATCGGGTTGAAATCAACAGTTCGCGCTTTTTGGGATGCCAGCTATTCAGACTTGCCGATCGGAAATTAGTGTAGCGATTCACCCGATCGACGAGACGTTGTGGAACGGCTGGAATACCTTGAACTGTCAGGTTTTCACCAGGCGCAAAGATGGGTTCTGCGGCGATCGAGGGATCCGCAATGCTAAGCAAGAGAGCGGCAAGCAGAAGGGTGGTGCGATTGAACATGGCGATCGGGGGCAAACGGTTGTTGTTCACTATATCGCGTGGATTGTTTAAAATATTATGCGTGAATATTAATTCCAAGGCTGAGGTCGGCAATCATTTTTTCAAGTCGATCACTATCGCAATCCCATTGGGATTATCCATAAATAGACGACTGAAGACAGTGTTGAATTTTAGATCTTGACAATTATGCTGGGCTATGATTGTATTTAGTCATGCAGACAAATATAAATACCTAGATATTCGTCTCATGGGTACTATCTTCAAGCCTTGAATCAATGCATAGCCAGTATTCTGGTCTAGCGTTCGTTCTGGATGAGAGATTATTGAAGAGTGAACGCTGGTTCAGCATACTAGATATGCATCGGTGGGAGGCTTGGAGATAGTACGCTTGAGACGCTTACCAGTAGGTGACAAGCTATGAGATTTCTTGTAAGGGAAAATCTGGCTTTTTCACTAAATATTTTGATGCTATTAAACTTTAATAGTAAGAGAAGATCGGTATGAGTCCCAAGAAAAAACGAGCTAGAAAGGCTAACCTCATTAGTGAATTTGGTTCGCGTTGTTGGTGGTGTGAGTGTTGTCTGTCTCCAGAGAAGCTCACCCTTGACCATCTAAAACCTAAAAGTCGAGGTGGTTCGGATTCCGAAGAGAACTTACGACTTGCGTGTTTTAGTTGTAATAATTCTCGTGGAAATAGCTTATATCCACCTCGACGGTCGGTTTTTAGCTAAATCCATTAGGCGTTGCTAATTTAGGATATGAAGAAATTTCTGTACATATCGGAAAATTTCTCCGAATCTTTAGGAATCATACTTTCTTTAGCAACGCAATCAATTTCAGTTAGTTAGGTGAAAATAATGCATAAACTCTTGATATTTAATGATGAGAAGCTTCTACGTAAATCTTTAACTCATCGCTCATACATCAATGAGAATCTTGGGGAAGGGGAAGATAATGAGCGTCTAGAGTTTCTCGGGGATGCAATTCTTAATTTCATCAGTGCCGAATATCTTTATCAGCTTTATCCTGAAATAGCAGAGGATGAAATGACACGACGACGCTCAGCTCTTGTAGACGAAAAACAACTAGCTAGATTTGCTACTGAAGTTGGGTTAGATTTCAGAATGCGACTTGGAAAAGGTGCAATTCGTGAGGGTGGTTATCAAAATCCAAATCTTCTTAGCAGTACTTTTGAAGCTGTTATTGGAGCATATTATTTAGACAACAATCAAAATATTAAGGTACTACGTCCTTTAGTAGAACAACTATTTGAGTCTGTACCTGAAAATATTATGGTACATCGTTCAAATATAGATCCGAAAAATAAGTTTCAGGAATTCGTTCAGGGAAATGGAGCGATTACTCCACCGACCTATATCACTGAAAAATTAGGTGGATTAGATCATATTCCAGAGTTCTTTTCTAAAGTATATTCAGAGGGTAAAATCTATGGTGAAGGTAAAGGTCGCAGTAAAAAAGATGCGGAAAAACAGGCTGCTCAAGATGCTCTAGCAAAATTGAATAAACAGAAAAAACCATGACGTAAATTCGCTTTTAAAATTAAGAATCAAATACTTTAAAAGCAAGACTTTATTCGATCGTCCTCATCCGTTAGAATTAGGTAGTTTGTTCGGGAGATTATTGGGTAATTAGTTTCAACTAAATTCAAGACTTTAGTCAAAAAATTGTTAAGGAATTTCAACCCGATCGGATCATTCTTTTTGGCTGGACTGATAACTAACGGAGAACCTTATGTTCGGACCTAATCCAAAAGATAAGCATCCAATGAACGGATTTCCACAGGTTTGTTTTATTCAGAATACGGTATCCAATCCTAATATTATTATTGGGGACTATACCTATTATGATGATCCAGAGGATTCAGAAGATTTTGAGCGAAATATTCTATATCATTTCCCCTTTGTGGGCGATCGGTTAATCATTGGTAAATTTTGTGCTTTAGCTAGAGGTGCAAAATTCATTATGAATGGTGCAAACCATAAAATGAATAGCTTCTCGACTTATCCCTTTTTTGCCTTTCAAAATGGCTGGGGAAAAGTATTACCTCAACCCGGTGAGTTGCCCTACAAAGGACATACAGTTGTAGGTAATGATGTTTGGATTGGCTATAAATCTATTATCATGCCGGGAGTCAAGATTGGTGATGGTGCGATCGTTGCAGCAAAGTCGTTTGTCATCAATGATGTGGCTCCCTATACTATTGTTGGTGGCAATCCAAATGAATGTATTCGCCAGCGCTTTTCTGATAATATTATTAAGTCTCTGGTTGAAATTGCTTGGTGGAATTGGGATATTGAAAAGATAACGCGTAATTTAGAGATCATTGTTGCGGTAGATATTGAATCATTATTGAACTGTGAGTAGACATTCCATCATTCCTCTATGCGTGAATACTGAGAGTTTACGATCGGTTAATGAAGATTTAAAGGATTAGGCTCTATTCATAATATCTAGTCAAAAAACGAAGCCCCTTAGACTTCGCTTTTAATTTAATTTATCTCTACTTTACTTTACTGACAAACCGAATAAACCCATAGGAATTTTCTGGTGTTCCTGGGGCTGTTGCATTAGGTAATTGATTGTCGGGTGCTGACAACGTACTTTTAACTAGATTCACAACCACTGCACCATCGGAACCTGCGGGAGTTCCACAGGTTAGTAGACTTGTTGCACCACTAGGATAGGTTGCTGGAGGTATAGTACCGGGATTGAAAAATACAGCCCGATCGCTGTCAGGAACATTGGT
>JANXNM010000239.1 GCA_025354065.1 Synechococcales cyanobacterium 340R_concoct_173_sub
GGTGACGAATGGGCGGGAGTTTCAGTTTCTTAAATTGATCAAAGGTCAAGTATCACGCTATGCATTGTCCTACACATTGTCATTGAATCGGGATGGGGATTTGGTTCAGGTGGTACGATCGTTGCGTCGTCTCGCGCAAATCCTTACAGCGGGCTAAACCGATCGTTTGGAGGCACTCAGCGATGACTCTGCTGATTGTGATGATTTGGTTTAGTGGCTTGGGTCCACTTAAACTTCTCGGCCTGATCGATCGCTGGATGTGAAATCTCAAAACTCATGCACTAGAATGAAGGAAGACTTTCATTCACAATTGAAGCCGCTATGCAAGTTGCAGATCTGAGTACGGATGAATTGAAGACGCTGATTCGGGAGACGATGACTCAGGTGTTAGCGGAAATCTTGGATGACCCAGATAAGGGATTGGTTCTCCGTCCTGAAGTGGAGCAGCAGTTATTACGATCGCGTCAACGTCGTGAATCTGGAGTGCCTGGTGTTTCTCTAGAAGAGGTCGCCAGACAGTTGGGAGTCACGCTGTAATGAGTTATCGGATTGAGTTTGATTCAAAAGCGATCGAAGATTTGAAAGGGATGCCAGCGAAAATGCAATCGCAGATCCTTAAGAAAATTAATTGGCTTGGACTCAATTTTGAACAGGTTCAACCGAAGGGTTTAACGGAGAATTTAGCTGGATTTTAGCTGGATTTTATAAGTTGCGGGTTGGGGATTATCGGGTGTTGTATGAGATTGATGCAGAGTTGGAAGTAATCGCGATCGCTCGGGTGGGTCATCGACGTGAAATTTATGATCTGTAACCGATCGAAATGGTGGTTGAAATGGCGATCGCGAGTTTTCTAGACGAGGATGCAGTGAGTTTTATTGATTGCCGCCGCTTTCAGCAATGGGGATGGAGCGTAAGAGTTAGAGGACTAGTTATTAAGGCGGCATCATTATCTAATCAATATAAGGGTACTTTATAAGTAGTTTCTCCGATATTTTACCCTTCAAAATATATGTCTCGTAAACTTCATCTTGCAGATCAATTGATTATTCCATTCGGAAGGCCAAAATGGTCTATTGAAAAAATAAAAATAAAACAAGTTTCATCTGATGGTACTCATATCGAGAGTAGCGATCCTTTTGCATACATCGATAAGAGTAAAAATAGACCTCTTCAAATTGCAGATTTTTGGGATGTTATACCAGATAGTTTTCTGGAGAAGTTCCAGGAAATTAGCCGACATCACGACAGAGAACAATACTCTTATGGAGTTGGCGTATCTAGAACAGCGTGTGAAGAATTCAATAAAAGATTTGATTTAATACACGACTATTTAAAGAGTCAATGTGAGCTTGACACTAAAGAAGAAGGTATGTTCTTAGATATATATTTTGAGCATTGGAGATATAAATCACGTTATGGTGATGATGATGATGTCCATAGCGAATTTTACTGGATGCAGATGCAAGCGCTTCTCCCATTACCTCAAGCTCATCTTTATCTAGATGACAGATTAAGTGGTGAGAATTACATGCAAAAGGCTGATTTTGCTTTTTGGACTGGGGATAAAGTTATTGCAGTTGAAATTGATGGCGATGGCAAACGGATGTCTGACGTTGCTCCCAGAGAGAGACGTTATAAGGATGCAGGAATTGAAGTAGTTCATATCCTAAATAGTGAGATTAAACAATATGGGCCTTTAATCATGAATCTGTTGCCAAAGGAATTGCAAGATATAAAATGTGTAGGCAAGATGCCGAGGAGATCACCTTATATTGTTGGATTTGATTGCGATTAATCTTATAGCCAATGTGCGATCGCCTTTGCAGCCATCTCTCCATAGTACGATCGCAATCACCCAAACGATTGTGTCCTAATTATGACCGACCTTTCCCAAGAAGCTGATCGAATCCTTAATACCCTCGCCTTTCAACCCTTCGATCGCTGCCAAACCCTACAGCGCAACTTTACCAACATCCCCGCAAGACCTGGACTCTACGCCGTCAGACACCGATCAATCGGACTGCTCTACATCGGTAAATCCAAAAGTTTGCGCGGTCGCTTCAGCGGAGGACACAAAGCCTTTCTCTGGTCCTGGCTCGACAAATACAACGACGAAGACGTACGCCTTTCCCTTTATCCTCTCTCACCCTGGGAAGACCCTGCGCTATTATTAGAACTAGAAGCCAGAATCTTGAGAGCCACCGAACCACCCTACAACGTCCTTATTCCGTCGGAGATCTAAAATTATGCCAGTCACAACCCTCGAAAAACTATCTGCCACCGACGCTGAAGCCTTTCTCGACCGGCTCCCCAGCCGAATTAAGAGCGCATTACTCGATCGCGCGACTGACATTGAATACCCGATCGAAATGGTGGTTGAAATGGCGATCGCGAGCTTCCTCGATTCAGAAGCCTTAGGCTTTGCCGATTGCAAACCTGGACGTGGACAATAGCGATCGATGTTGATTCTATTGCTTTCAAACTTGTCTCGTTTAATAGGGGCAAACAGTTGAATGGAAACTGTTCGTAGTACTCTTGGTGGCTACCGAATATCGGCATCTCAGGTCTCTTTTAATAGGGGCAAACAGTTGAATGGAAACCCGAATTGCAGGATAATCACACACAACAAAGGCTGCACACCGACAGCCTTTCGCTTTATGGAGACATACATGAGATTGGACATAAGGCGGTGGGGCGCAAGTAATGGGGTCTTAGACGATCTTCTTGCTGAATATTTATGGAACTACGAGAAGTCTCTTACGGGATCGACCGAAAGGATCAACCTATGGAGGCAGCATGGTGGCCCTAGTGACTTTATCGCTCTAGAGCAGATGCAGGCAACACTCACCCAGACGATCGAGTGGCGCAAGGCTCAACGGGTCTTGATCGCGTCTCGGTGGTCTCATACAGGTGCGAGCGCCAAGCGGTTAATTAAGAGGTTGTACGCCTGGGATGATGGAAGCACCATGGAGATGGATCGACTCATCGCCAACCAACGAGCCAAGCTCAACGAGTTTGGTAGCTATACGCCCAACACTCCGCCCGCACCTCCCGACGCTTACCTGCACCGAGGGGATCCTATGGGTCGAATGTCTCCATGGGAAGAGCAGGAGCTGCTGGAGTTTCAGACGGAGCGGTGGAGCGATTGGTCGCAAGGCTCCGAGCCTTAGCGTTGTCTTTTTTAATAGGGGTAAACAGTTGAATGGAAACTTGGGTCCGCAACCCACACGTCGCCTGGTGTGATCAAGTCTCTTTTAATAGGGGCAAACAGTTGAATGGAAACCATACGATACGGTCATGATCATTCTCCAAGGTTAGTGTTTATAGTCTCTTTTAATAGGGGCAAACAGTTGTCTCTTCATATCTGACATCACTAAGTCGAATTATTTCAAAGTCATACTCAAAACTCAGTCGTACTCAAACCTCTTTGTCTTATAGTTGCAGTCTTTGTGAATTTGTTGCATGATCAGCAATGGACCGCTATCGCCCCCAAGCCCCAACATCATGCCAGAATTTTCAATCCAAGCGCCTTATGAACCCAACGGGGACC
>JANXNM010000245.1 GCA_025354065.1 Synechococcales cyanobacterium 340R_concoct_173_sub
CTGACGAGCTTTGTTATAAGAAAGCGTTAGGGTTCCAATCAAAGTCTTCGCATTGTCACTCGCATTGTTCATCGCTGTCATCCGAGCCGCCAACTCACTCGCGGCTGACTCTTGTAGAGAGCGTAGGAGTTGATTATTCAAATAAAGCGGCAGGAGTGAATCCAGGATTTGAACTGGATTTTGCTCAAACAACATTTCTTGAGACATGCTTTGAACTTCTGTCGTAACCTTCTGACGATGGACTCCAAAGTCAGATCCACGAAGAGTCAGACGGAAAATCTCATCATCTTTGACTTCTAATCCCTGAGGATCCAAAGGCAAAATGGTCTGAATCGCAGGTCGTGAATTAATTAAGGAGACAAACTTCGTGAAGATCATCTCAACGCGATCGACCTTTTCCCCAAGGAAAGAAGCCAAAAGCTGTTCACCAATATTTGCAGCTTCACTCGCAACAGGAATTTGCTCCAGTCCGGTGTAGCTCGCATCCATGATGTAGTCGCGGCGTTGAAAGTATTGGACGGCTTTACGACCAACTACCGACAAACGAACTTCCAACCCTTGAGCTTGAAGATCTTTGATGCGTAGCTCAGCTTGTTTGATTACATTGGCATTGTAGCCACCGCAAAGACCCCGATCGCCGGAAATCACCAACAAGCCCACAGTTTTAACGGTGCGCTTCTGAAGCAAGGGCAGATCAGCATTTTCAAATTTGATGCGCGATTGTAACCCAAACAACACCTGAGCTAAACGATCGGCAAATGGACGTGTTGCAGTTACTTGCTCTTGGGCACGGCGCACTTTTGCTGCCGCTACAAGACGCATCGCTTCTGTAATTTTTTTGGTGTTTTTGACCGACTGAATTCGATCGCGAATAGCTTTTAGGTTAGGCATGACAACAGTTCTCTGATTTTGGATTGGCGATTTCGGATTTTGGATTTGGAGAGACGGTTGCAATCCAAAGTCCAAAATCTAAACTCTAAAATCGACCGAATTTAAGCGGCGAACGCTTTGGTATATTCAGTGATACCTTCCTTAAGCAAGCCTTCAGCTTCGTCATCCAAGACCTTTTTGCCTTGAACAATTTCGACATACTTTGCTTTGCTGGTTTTCAGGTATTCGCGCAACCCAATGTTGAAGTCTACGACTTTTTCAGCCGGAATCTCATCCAGGTAGCCGTTGATTCCAGCGTAAATAACCGCAACTTGCTCATGAAGCAAGAGTGGGTTGAACTGGGACTGTTTCAGAATTTCACGAAGACGCTTACCGCGTGCAAGTTGGTTCTGAGTCGTCTTGTCTAGATCAGAGGCGAACTGTGCGAAGGCTTCCAGTTCTGCAAATTGAGCTAGTTCAAGCTTCACTTTACCCGCGACTTTTTTCATCGCCTTGGTTTGTGCTGCCGAACCTACACGGGACACCGAAATACCTGCGTTCACTGCCGGACGAAGACCAGAGTTAAATAGGTCAGTCGAGAGGAAAATTTGACCGTCGGTAATAGAAATCACGTTGGTCGGAATGTAGGCCGAAACGTCACCCGCTTGGGTTTCAACGATCGGAAGGGCAGTCATACTACCGCCACCCAACGCATCGCTGAGTTTTGCTGCACGTTCGAGCAAACGGCTGTGGAGATAGAAAACGTCTCCAGGGTAGGCTTCACGACCGGGCGGACGACGAAGTAATAGTGACATTTGGCGATAAGCCTGGGCTTGTTTCGACAAATCATCATAAATAATTAGGGTTGCTTTGCCTCGGTACATGAAGTACTCAGCCAAAGATGCACCTGTGTAAGGAGCGAGGAATTGCAAAGATGCTGGGTCGTTTGCATTGGCTGCAACCACAATGGTGTATTCCATTGCGCCTCTCTCTTGAAGCGCTTGGACGACGTTAGCAACCGTGGATGCTTTTTGACCGATCGCGACATATACGCAAACTACGTCTTCACCCTTTTGGTTCAGAATCGTGTCTACGGCAACGGCGGTTTTTCCAGTTTGACGATCGCCAATAATGAGTTCGCGCTGTCCCCGGCCAACGGGAATCATGGAATCAATCGCAGTAATTCCAGTTTGCATCGGCTCACATACAGACTTCCGAGCAATGATGCCAGGGGCCATGGATTCAATAAGACGAGTTTCGGTCGTTGCGATGTCGCCTTTACCGTCAAGTGGACGGGCCAATGCATCAACAACTCGACCGATCATTGCGTCGCCAACGGGGACTTGAGCAATTTTGCCTGTTGCGGTGACGGTGGAGCCTTCTTGAATGGCACGACCATCGCTCATCAATACACAACCAACATTATCTTCTTCTAGGTTGAAGGCAATCCCAATGGAGCCGTCAGCAAATTCTAAAAGTTCTCCGGCCATCGCCTTATCTAGGCCATAGACACGGGCAATTCCATCTCCAACTTGTAATACAGTTCCGACGTTGGTTACTTTAACGTCTTGATTGTATTGCTCAATCTGTTGGCGAATAATGCTACTGATTTCGTCAGGTCTGATCGCTGCCATTGGCTAATCTCTCTTTACAACGGTACGGATGGAGGGTCTAAAAAATTAATGTGAAATTTCACAATGCTTAATTTCACAAGGGTCGAATAACGACAAACTCTAGTTTGCACCTGCTAGTTTGTAAGAAATCCGACGAAGCTGACCACGTAAACTCGCGTCAATGACTTGAGATCCGACTTTAATGATCACACCGCCCAAAAGGTCAGCATCGATCGTCGTTTCCAGTTCGACACTTTCTGCATTGGTCATCGCCATGACCCGATCGCGAACAGCTTGCTTCTGGGTGTCTGTCAATTCAACAGTCGAAGATACTTGGGCCAATACCACTTGGTTTAGCTTACGAATCTGAGATTGAAATTCACGACAAATTCCAGGTAAACATACGGCCCGACGACGATCGACGAGTAACTTCAGAAAGCTCAGGGTTAGGTCGTTCACCTTTCCACTGAACAATTGGGTCAAGGCCGACTTTTTAGAATCATCTTGAAAAAATGGGTTTGCTAAAAAACCATTCAATTCATCACTCTGAGTGACGGTTTCCAAAATCAAGGCCACATCTGCACTGAAGCTGTCTAACTGCCCACTAGATTGACCCAGGGACAACAGGGCTTGTGCATAGGGTTCGTATGCAGCTCTCGTAACAGCGCTACTCCCTTTCATCTATTGACCTCCCAGAAGTGAAATGCTGCGATCGACGAGCGTCTGTTGAGAATCGGCATTGAGACGTGCTGGAATTTGACTTTCTGCTTTAGCCATTGCAAGTTCTGCAATTCGCACCCGCAACTCGTTCAAAATCTTTGCTTGTTCCGCATCTAAATTGGCGGAAGACTCTTGTTTCATCCGCGCAACTTCGGCTGCTGCTGCTGTCAAAATCGCTTGACTTGCTTTTTGAGCATCCCCATCGGCTTTCGCCACAATGCCTGCCGCTTCTGCTGTTGCAGACTTGAGCTTCTCTTGTTGGGTTGCTAAAAGCTTTGCCATTTCAGCCCGTTTCACTTCAGCTTCATTTATCGCTTTCTCAATGGCCGCCGATCGGTTTCCCAACGTGCTGCTCAAAAATCCACGCCCAAAATAAACCAAAATACCAATCACGATCGCGAGGTTAACGACATTAGCCTCAAAAATATCGAGATTGAGACCAAATCCTCCACCCGCCGACTCTGCCATTGCTGACTCTGCCATTTCAGATGCTAAAGTATTGCTCTGATTGGCGAGCTGTAAAAAAATACCCATGACACCAAACTCACAACTGCGCCGAAAACAATAAAGAACTTAGAACTGTGAATTTAGAACTGTGAATCAAAGAAACTAATAATTCCCCATTCACCATTCTTCAATTCTCAATTCCTAAACTCCGACTAAAAGCTTATTTACAATCTCTTGACTTAGAGAATCAACCTGCTTTTCGAGTTCTGCCATAGCAGAAACTTTTTGGGCAGCTAGTTCTCGGGTTGCCGTTTCTCGGGCCGCGACTGCTTCTGCTTGGGCCGCTGCGATTTGCTCGCTGGCGGTCTTTTGGGCTTCGGCTTGCGCTTTCGCAATGATACTTTGGTACTGACGACGACTGTCAATCAGTGCCTTTTCATATTGCTGAGTAATAGCATTTACCTGCTCTAAGCCTTCCTTCGCACCCGTTTGACTATTGCTAATCAGAGTAGAACGATCTTCAATAACTTTGGTTAAAGGCTTGAAGAGAATGGCGTTCAGAACAACCATTAGGAGAATAAATTGAACTGCCATTAACGGCAGTGTCGCATCAAAATCAAACATGAGATTTAGTGGATTTGTGTGCTAAAGCATGGGTAGTGGGTCGATCGAAGCTGATACAAATCACAACTTCTAACAACCCATCCCACAACCAATCTCGATCCTTATTTGACAAAAGGATTCGCGAACAGCAAGACCAATGCAATCACTAGACCGTAGATAGTCAACGATTCCATGAACGCGAGGGTCAATAGCAGGGTG
>JANXNM010000264.1 GCA_025354065.1 Synechococcales cyanobacterium 340R_concoct_173_sub
TTCTTATGGGAAGCGATCCAAATCTTCCATCAGTTGACTACGCGTATGAATTAATTCGTACTTTTTTGCGGGTTTTAGGACAAGTTGTATTGTTCATTCTCCCGATTCTCTCCATGAACCTCTATACCGAAGAACGTAAACGCGGGACATTAGAACTTCTAGCAACGTCACCGATTACAAATTGGGCGGTGGCATTAGCTAAATTAGGTGCGGTCGTGACCTTCTTTTTCACGATTCTCCTACCGATCGTAGCCTATCAAATCTTTGCGCTGGGTGGTGCGAGTCCTGCTATCTCGTTGGAGCCATTGTTGTGGGGCTATTTTGGATTATTATTATTGGCCTCTGCCATATTGTCGCTTGGGATGTTCATTTCATCATTGACCGATAACACAATTGTGGCTGCGATCGGGACTTTTGGTTTAGTGCTATTACTGAGTTTGATTGATGCCGTATCTAATTCGACGACTGGCATTGTGACTGATATTATTTCTCATATTTCACTTTTAAAACAGTATGAAAATTTAGTTCAAGGAGTGGTGGATAGCAGTAGTATTGTCGCGTTTGCTTCTTATATTTTATTGGGAATATTTTTGACGGCCCAGTCAGTCGAGGCGTTTCGGTTTCAGCGATCGTAATGACAAAGATTTTCTAAAAAAGTTCAAATTATTCTGTTGTTTCTACTTTGATTTTTATGAATGCGCTCAAACAGTTCGCTAAATTCTTTTTTAAAAATTCAGTCTGGTTAGGAATTGGATTAATTAGTGCAGCTTGCACCTCTGGGCTAATTGCTGGGTGGACGGCGTTGCAGACTGGACTGTCGATCGTTGGTGTTGTTTTAATTGGTATTTGGTTGCTGATGTTGGGCCGCTTTAATACTGCCAGTAATCAAACTAATTTCTGGCAACGCCGATCGACTCAAGCGGGCACTGGTGCATTGATTTCGACCGTTTCGGTATTTGTAATATTGGGATTGTTGAACTTCATGGCAGTGCGACATTTATATCGTGTTGATTTGACGGATACGGCGCGGCTATCGATCGCACCAGAAACGCAACAGATTCTTAAAAACCTCAAACAGCCTGTGAC
>JANXNM010000270.1 GCA_025354065.1 Synechococcales cyanobacterium 340R_concoct_173_sub
AACAAGATTGAATTCAATGTTTGATTAATCGTTTGTCTAAACGTTCGTAATACCGTTATTTTTACCTTTTGTTCAAAATCCAACTTCAACAACTGACGAATCGCAGGTTCCGCCGCCACCATATTGGAATAATCATATCCACGACAAGCCTGCGCCATCGTTTCACGCAATTGAAAAATCGAAGTTGTCCCCTCCGCAAAAAAGCTTTCACATTCCCGCACATACCGATCGCACTCCACCCGCGCCGCATTCACCAACGCCAAAGTCGCCAACTCCTTACCCTGCAACAACAAAGCCGCAATCCCCCCATCATGACCCAAAAGTCGATTCATCTCTTGATAATAACTTTGTTGCGAAATCCGATCGTTCAACTGTTCAAAAAATCCATTCACCAATTCCCGCGAAGCCTCAACTAAGGTATCTTCCAGCCCATTGGCCAAATAGTAAAATGCCTCCGCCAAAATCCCCAACAACGGCACCACAGAATTTCGTGAATGACTTCCCTGCGCCCGTTCATGCACCATCCCCACCGAAAACTCCGTCACCAACTCATCTAAGCGTATGACCAATTGTCCTTGAAGCCGTCGAAACTGGGACTCAAATGCCTCATTTCGACCACTCGCCACCACCTGATTCAGTTCATCCTCAATATGCAATTGCAATTCCTGAGCCACCTTCTGCAACATCACCCCTAATTTCTGCAATCCCTGTTCCCGCAACAGTTCCACATCCGTCGGCTGCGATCGCAATTCCGAAGCCCGCTCCAAATAAACCCGTCGCAATGCCAACGCGATCGGACGCAAATCCGACATAACATTGGACAATAATAACGGACGCTTTTCCTCAGTTAAATAGCGCGTGATTCCCGATCGAAATGCCTCAATTCCACTATCAGCAATCAATTGATCAATCAGCGGCCTACCTTCAGAACCCAAAATTCGAGTATAGTTCTCCGACGCACTTTCATAACTTCGCACATCAATCCGAAAGCGATCGATCGGCAACCGTCCCGAACTCGCACAATATCGATTGAATTCATTCACAAATTGCGGTATTGCCTCTCCTGCAAACATCGAATCCAAACCAAAGCGATCGTTCAATCCCGTCGTCCGAACTTGCCCACCATAGAATCCAAGTAAACCACTGGTTTTATAAACCCGCGACGACTCTCGAAACTGGCTCGCAATCAATCGCGTCAATCGATCGGCCAACTGCCCGTTATACCAACTCTCATCCACCCGATTAAATACATAAAAAACCCGATCGCGAATTCCCGGATTATGCTTTGTCTTCTCCAACAACTCCGTCTCTTCCGTCGTCAAATCCCCCGCCGAAGCCGTTTTCAAAACACAAACTACCGCCGCAGTATCTGGGTCCGTAATCTTCGCATAGGTCAACGCCGCATCTCGTTTCACAGGCGCATCAATTCCCGGCGTATCCACCAGCACATTTCCATCTTGCAATAAAGGATGATGACAATAATATTCCACCCGCTTCAGCACTGCACTATTCGTCCCTCTCCTGGCATAGTTCGCCGCCTCCTGCAAATTGGCAAAATTAAACTCCTCCATTGCCATCGTCCGATTCTCTTTCGGATCAATATGCACTTGATTATCCATCCAGCCTTGCAGTAGATATTTCAGCGCCGTCGCCTGTTTTGCCCGATCGGACTTACTCTCACCGCCCTCTTCCGCAATCACCCGATCGCACGCCGTTTGAGTTTTTGGAATAGACGACAAATCAATATGCTGATTCTCTCCAAACAACCGATCCGACAAAACGCCCATCTGTTCCTGAATCTCCACCCCCGACAAAAACGTCAGCACCACGCGCTCTTGTCCTACCGTCGCATAGGCAACCCGACATTCCGTCCCCGTCGCATGACCTTCCGCACTGTAAAGCAATTCCCGCTCCAGCAATGCATTAATCAACATCGACTTCCCAGCACTAAACGCCCCGGCAAACACAATTTCAAAGGTCGGAGCCGTCGCCTTCTTCAACGAATCTCGAATCGCCCCTAGTTCGATCGCACCCAAACTCGGCTCTTCATTCAACAACTGCAAAACCTGCTCCACAGATTGCTGCAAACCCATCCAAGCCGATACAGAAGAAATCGCCATAATTTGAGAAGTCTATAAATTAATCTTTCTCTGCTATGTTGCCCAAAAATAATCGATCGAAACAGATCCATCTTCGATCGCCTGAATTGAACTCCCGTTAGCCAAACGTTTGCCTTTGACTGCTTTTGATATCAGAGCGGTGTCGATCGTAATCCGATCGGTAACTTCAACAGGCCAGCCTGTAAAAACAACGTCACAACCTGAGCATCGATCAACTTCGCCTCAGCCGCCAAAATACCTGTTCCTGAATTCACGGGAAAAGCTGGAAAACAAGAAAGACTAATACTTAATCGCAATGCAGAATCGATCGGAATAACAGTACTAGTAGTCTGCATCGAAATCGTTGCTGTCGTCTCATTCTGT
>JANXNM010000012.1 GCA_025354065.1 Synechococcales cyanobacterium 340R_concoct_173_sub
GAGGGATTGATCGATAATCTGTATCAGGTGTCCAGGGAGTTATTTGTCCCGGTGATTCGACAATTCATCTTGAAAAATCACTCAGAATCCTTCTCAGCTTGACTCCCAGATCATCCTGTTTTTGTCAATGCGTAAGTCCTATAGAAAATAAAACTTGAAGTCACTAAAGCCAACCCCAAGACATTACTTCTCAATCTTCCCCAACTAGCTATGTTTACATCCGAACAAATTCTTGAAATCGCCCAAACTATCCAGTCCGAAATCCGCGATCTACTTTCCCCCAAAGAAGCTGATCGCATCGAACCCGAACTTATCCATCTCATCCAAGAACTCCAAAACGGACAACCCGTAGCAAAACAACTCCTCCTCCTTCTCAACAGCCAACCTGCGCTCCGTTCCCACCTTGCTTTAGTCAACAGAAATAAAGGTGATGCAACCCCACCCGGCAATCCGCCACCCATCCCCGCCACCGATGAAGTTCCCTTTAAAGGAATGCAAAACCCAACCCCAAACCCAATCAAAACTGACAACTCCACCCAAAAATAGTCCCTTACTTATACCTTACGCATGTCTGCAAAATTCTTAGAAGGGTTTGGTGGCAAACTTGCCGAACAATGGATTGCCAATCTCTTTACGCCCGCCTTCATCTTCTGGAGTGGTGGCCTCTTGGCGTACATTCATCGCAACGGCTGGGACTCGCTCGCCCGCCATTTTCCCGATTCCAAACTCGAACCCCTCCAAGTTAGTATTCTTGCGATTGTCCTCATTGTCGTCTTGCTCTCGTCTCTCTTCGTTCAACGATTTGACACAGAAGTTTTACGTGGATTAGAAGGCTACTGGTATGGCATCTTTCGTCGTTTAGGAAAACCGATTCTACAACGCGCCACTGACCGCCAAATCAAACAACGCAATGACGCCTTAGCACAATGGCGATCGCTCTATCCAAAACACAAAGCCCAACAACTCGCCGCCAACGATCGCGCCGAATTCGTCCGTTACGATCGAAAGCTTCGCCAGTTCCCTATCCTTGAAGAAGACTTCCTTCCTTCCCGCCTTGGCAACATCCTCCGTGCCGCCGAACGTCGCCCCTTCAATCGCTATGGACTCGATACGATCGTCTGCTGGCCACGGCTCTGGTTATTGCTTCCCGACGGTACTAAAAAAGATCTCCTCGAATCCCGCGCCGAACTCAATAACGGTGTGCGATTGTTCAGTTGGAGCATTCTATTTTTAGTGTGGAGCTTCTGGAGTTTATGGGCGATTCCCTGTGGGATCATTTCCGCTTGCTTTGCTTACAGTTGGATTCTCGATAGTGCGACGCTTTACGGCGACCTGCTTGAATCTGCTTTTGATCTTTACCGATTCTCAATCTATCAATCCTTACGCTTCCCACTGCCTAAAACGATCGCTGAAGAAGAAGCCATGGGTCTTAAAATTACAGAATACCTTTTTAGAGGTACTTATCCACCCGGTCTAGACTTCATTGTTGATTCATCGTCCAATTCACAGTAGATAAAGCCGTCTCACACAGGCTTTCGTATACTGATTGCCTTCATCAGTAAAGTCATGACAGAATATTGGACCTTCAGTCTAGAGATCGCACACCCAAAAATTAACGCTCGATTATCCTGACTGGGGAAATTTTCTGACTGCCCGATTGCATCTCCTCCAGTTCCACCGCCGTAATCATCACAATAAGCATCATTTAAGCGTCTACCGATCGCCTCAATTTTCCCCAACGCCTTTTCATCCCCCAATTCGTTCACCGCTAAATACCAATCTCGCAACTCCGATCGAGACGGCGAATACCCCTGATTTTTTTGAACTCTCAAAATCTCCGTCACCTGGACCTGCGCCACCTTCTCCCCGGCAACCCGATCGCCTGTTTACCCTGTGGCGTAACGATCGCCGCCTTCAATCCCTTCAGACTTCTCCCATCGCGTTCAATCCCCAACACCCAATCCTTTTGCAATCCATCTGACCGCCAAATCTCATCGTACCGTTCCACCTCCAACATCCGCTGAATCGTCAGATGAAAATCGTTTTGAGATCCAGCTTGAGGCTCCGCTAATCAGTGCACCTGCCATCATTATTCCTAAAGCTGGCTGCATG
>JANXNM010000013.1 GCA_025354065.1 Synechococcales cyanobacterium 340R_concoct_173_sub
TTCAAGTAAAGCTGTTTTGGTTTCTAGCGCATCAACACGACCCCGAAGCGTTGCAAGTTCAGCAGAAAATTGCTCTTGAAGCTTACGCAGAGTTGCCAAATCTTCTTTTTTAGCCATGTCAGCCGTGGAAGCCGCAATCAAGTCGTTGACCCGATCCATACAAGCATTCAACCCCGCCGCAAACTCATAGCGAGTCATAGCGCGATTGCCACGATAGGTTTTGTCGGGATAGCCCGCGATGCAACCATAGCGCTCAACTAAAGACTGCAACGCTTGGAACGCCCAATCTGTTGGCTTGACATCAGTGAGTTGTGACACAGAAGTGACGGATGACATTCCAGGAGCGACGTCAAGCGAGCCAAACTCAACTTCATCTAAGGTTTCGGCTTGAACAGGAGGCGCAACAGCAAGACTAGCCGCAAGACTAGCTAAGCCGATCGTAGACAATAATAAAAAGCGATTCATCAAAAACATCCACACACAACAAAATAGAACTATTCTCATTCTCACTCAAATCAAGCAAGACTAAACATAAAAATACAGTATTAATGAGACTAAACATCAATAACCACTCGAATTGTTGAGAATATATTCAATAATTGGTCTAATTCGGCTTACTACTAGTAGGCGACGGGGGTTGTTGATTAAAACGAGTCGGAGGTTGGAGAGAATCGATCGTGCTTGCTTCTGTTTTTTGAGCGATCGGCTTAGCTGTAAGGACAAGTTCAGGTGCAAGCAGCATCAGGGCGGTAGTGCGATCACTGCTACCACCTTGCTGATTAACCCAAGCGATCGCCTTTGATTTACCATCGCGATCGACAGTAACGCGGGCCGCCCATGCTTGCAAATGGGGATTACCAGGATCGTCTTTAAGGGCAGCAGTAATTCGTTTCCACAAACGTGGCGCTTCTAAAGCAATGCCTTCACGCATTTCAGGCCGGGAAGTCGGATCTTTTTCAAAGGGAGTAATGGCCGCCTTCCATTGACCATCCAACAACTGAGCTAACACTTGCTGCGCGGGGTTGGCCCAAGTTTGCTGGGTTTGAAGCTTAGCCATTTTCGCATGATACGAAATCAAATCAAATTGCAACTGAGCCGGAACAGGCCAATCGTCGTTTTTGGGTTTCAATGTCTTTAAGCGATCGGCAGCGAATGACCACAATCCAGCTTGAGCTAAATTTATGGCCTGCTGAAATTCCACATTTTTGAGTGCAGGTTGGTCGATCGAAATTAAGGATAACTCCGGGGTGGCGGTCGATTTTGTAAGGCTGTAGGCTTGGAATCGAGGTTCGAGACCAATGCTTTGATCAATCAGCAATTTTGGCGAATCTTTGGCTGTGAGCGATCGCCAGACGATAGGTTCGGTTTCGGCAGGACTAGCCCATTGAATTAATGCGGTCAATTTTGTTCGAGATTCATCGTAGTGAAAAAGCTGACCGTAAGTGACATTGTTTTCACCTTGAGATCGTTTTCCGGTGAGATTAAACCAATTCCCACTATTCGGATTTGGCGGATCAAACCGATCGAAGGTTTCCAAAGGCAAATCTTCCTCGACTTCCACACTGTTGGAATTTCCTGCTTGCAATGAGTCAAGAATCACCCGATCGTTCGTGCGGGGAACCAAAACTTGGACCACCATTCGATAGTGGGTTTGGTTTTTCTTGGGTCCGTAAGCTTTGGCCTTGCGATAGACCCGAAGTTCTGTAATTCGATCGCAGTGACTGATGCAGTTGTAGCGCGGCTGTGAAATGGTTGTAATCCGATCGCCATTGGGCAAGTCAATCAACTCACCTAGGGTCAAATCGCCTTTAGTCAAGTTTTTTTTAATCTCTTCTAACGTATGAGGTCGGTCCCAATCTGCCAACGGAATTTGCAGTTTTTCCGGCAAATAGTCATTCAGCCAAGCAACGGACTTAGGTTCTAAAATAAACTGCAATCCCAAAGCGCCACTGCTAGCCACCAATCCACCCACCCCAAACAGGGCAACGATCGGCAACACATGACTTAAAACCTGTTTAGCGAAACTCTGTTTAACAGCCGGACCAACAAGCGGAGAACGTTTCATGGCGAGAATGGAAGACGATCGGACTCAAACCCAAAAAACTCAGGCACCCAAAATTGCACTCTCATAACGATGACCTGCTTGTTCCCAAGTAAAGTCGCGCTCAATGTACGCTCTGGCATGGTGAGAAATTGATTCTCTCAAGGCTATGTTATCCAATAGTTGAGTAATTGCCGCACTATATTCAGCGGGATTGTTGGCGCGCAAAGCACAGGGACAATAGGGGTCCAACGTCAACCCTTCCAATCCACGATCGCTAGAGACCACAGGCGTACCCGCTGCCATTGCTTCTAGGGTTTTGTTTTTGATTCCAAACCCAGTCCGCATCGGAATCACGCAAATACTAGCCCGGTGTAAATAGTCCGCGATCGACGGCACGGCTCCTGTAACAATAACATTGGGCAATTGATTCAGTTCAAGCACTTCAGGAACCGGACGAGATCCCACCAACATAAGTTTAGAATCGGGATAATGCTGTTGTACGATCGGGAAAATTTCCTGAGCCAAGAAGCGCGCTGCATCAATATTTGCTAAGTTGTCCATTGCGCCAATAAAAATCAAATCGTGATTGTTGGGATCAGCACTGCGATAGGGGAAATCGTCAAAGTCTACACCGTTAGGAATAGTGGCGATCGGAGTGTCTGGCGCGAAGGTTTTGAATTGTTTTGCATCATCATCGGTTGTTACGACAATGGTGCTAAATTTTTGACTAAAACGTTGTTCATAACGCTTCAAAAGGGGTTGATTCAATCGATCGCGAAAGGGCTTCTCTGCGGTTTTAGTTTCGAGTTGATTTTTACACGTTGCATAGACAGAACTGTGAACATTAACAACCGTTCGCAGTGAGTTTTTCCAATTAGGATTCAGATAGTTTTCATTAACACTATGTTCGCAAGTGATTACATCAAATTTCTCATCTTTTACTGCCCGATCGAGCCAAGCTTGAAGGTCTGGAGAGTAGCTCGATCGTACGCTAGGCGGGGTTCCCGTCATCAAAAAATCTGCGCTACGGTGGAGTTTTGAAATTAGATTCAAATTCGGAGCAGCGGGCCGATTGAAAACAACAACTTCTGTTGCAAATTCTTGGAGTGCGGCGACATTTTGGGGCGTAACATCATCATTACGGAGAGTTGCGATCGTGACCTGGTGGCGGGGATGTAGGTATTTCAGTAAGTTAAAGGTGCGAACTTGAGTGCCGCCGTTGGTGGGCGGGTAGGGGAAGGTAGCAGACAACATCAAAATACGCATGAGAGTTGAGAATGAAGAATTAGGAATTGGGAATGCTAACGGAAGTTGTCTGGAGTTTTGGTGATGCCGAAAATTAGCGTTTGCATTCCTACGTTTAATCGTGCCCATTTTTTGCCGGAGGCGATCGCGTCGGTGCAAGCTCAGGGGGAATCGGATTGGGAGTTGATTGTCTGCGATGATGGATCAAGAGATGAGACTTATCATGTGATGGAGAAAATTGAAGATCCCCGAATTCGCTACATTCGCCACCCGCAGAACATTGGTAAAAGTAACAATATGCGATCGGGATACGAGGCGGCAACGGGAAAATATTTTGTGAAGTTCGATGATGACGATCGGTTGATGCCAGATTTTTTGGAGAAGACAAGTCGAGTATTAGACGAGAATCCTAGTGCGGGGTTGGTTGGAACCGATCATTGGGTGATGGATGAGATGGGGAAAATTCAGTATGAGTGGAGTCAGACGAATTCAGAAAAGTGGGGTCGATCGCAGCTCAAGTCTGGAATGCTACCGGATTTACTAAATCAAGTCTTTGTCATTCAGAGTCTACAAATTGGCGCAACACTGTGGCGATCGGACGCGTTACGAGATTTGGATTACATGCGACAAGATTGGCAGAATTGTGAAGATAATGATTTGTTGGTGCGATTTGCCTTGTCAGGCCGATCGGCATACTACTTGAACGAGCGGCTAATGGCCTACCGTTTTCATCCGGAACAACAAGGCATTGATCGGGCAATTCCCTACTTGACTGATAAATTAAACTATCTGGATGCCTATCGATTTAAAGAGATTGATATTGAAACCATTCGCCGATCGCGTTTTTCTGAAACTCAATTGCTATTGGGATTACGCTTAATTGAACAAGGAGAAACCAATCGGGGCAGAGAATTGGTGCATTTAGGACGATCGGCTTCTGAAGGTAAAGCAATGGCCGGGTTAATCCTATCTCGTCTCCCAAGGGCATTTCGCCGATCGGCGTTTAGATTGGTGCGATCGATGTCGAGGAAATAGATAGACATTTAGTCTGGGGTATTCTGGAGCCAATTAACTAAGTCATTTAGATCCGTAAAATCAAGAAAAAGTTCAGTTAGTGCGTCTAATTTTTCGATCGATAGCTGATTTATCTGGGTTTTGAGATCGTCAGAAAGGTCTCCAACCGTACGCGGAAGAAGACGTAGGAGCATGAGCGATCGTTCCGATAATCGACCTTCTTCTCGGCCTTCTTCTCGGCCTTTCTTTTCGCCTTCCTGTCTAGCAGTATCAACGACATTATTCATGTCTCGGTAATACTTGAGACTATTGTGGTAGCTGTCTTGTTCAGTACGGGAAAAATTTGCGATCGCTGCCACTTCAAAGAGTTCATTGAAGGCGGTTTCTTGAAGAGATTCAGGGGGCGGATCGCTTAGGTTAGCTAAATTCCTAAGAATAAATAGCCATTTATCTAAATGTGTCTCTAGTTGATCAATAGATTTTTTAAACTTTGGTAATTCAATGTAAATAAATTTGAGTTTGTCGTAGAATACATCGCAATTTTGATTTTTCAGTTGAACAAGATGAACGATCGTATCATCATTCTTATGGTCATCAAAAATGAAGTCTAATACGCCAACGGTATAAACCGGAGTAAGATTGAAATCCCATTCACCCTGCAAGGCTTGCTCTTGAATTGGAAAAGTTGAATAGTAGACACTGCGGTCTTTAAAGAAGTTTTGCTTTGCTTTTTGGATTTCGACAATGAACCGATCACCGTTTTCTGCTTGACAGTAAATATCGAAGATTGCTTTACGATCGATCGGACTATTTCCCAATTTTTCCGTATTTTTAAAGGTGAGATCTTTAATGTAGTGATAGTCAGGAAGCAGGGTATTGAGGAAATCAATCAAGATGGCTTTGTTCGGTTCTGTACCAAAGACGCGCTTGAAGCCAAAATCAGTGAGGAGGCTGATGTATTTATCTTGGAGATAGTAAGCCATGATCAGTTTGGCTGAGAAAACACCTTCATTGTACACAGTCCTCAGTTCTAATCCCAGATTACATGAAACTTGTGTTTGATTATAAATAGATCAAACATAAGCTCCATGCAGAAATAGCTAGGGGGTTTTGTGCACGATGACCTCCGGTCAGTCATAGATCATCGATCACGGAAGTTAAGCAGGAAAGAATATCGTTCGTAATCAAAAATAAACCCATCCTCTTTCACCTCTAGAACCATCTCCCTACGATCGGACTTGTACAGGCATCACCAAATAGGTCATCTTTAAACTCCCCAACGGCGACAAAATTGCAGGACTAGTCGGCGTATTCAATTGAATTTGAATTTCGGTAGTATTAATTACCTTCAACCCCTCAATCAAATATTTAACATTAAATGCCACATCCATTCCCTCACCCGTAATCTGCGCCGCTATTGTCTCCTGACCACTTCCCACATCTTGCGCATCCACGGACAGACTAATGGACTGTGACTCGGGCATAATAGTCATCTTGACAATATTATTATGCTGATCTGCTATTACCGAAATCCGTTCCAACCCACTCAACAACGCCTTACGATCGAGCGTCACCTGATGGGCAAACTGACGGGGAATCAATTGGCGATAGTTAGGATACTGCGCCTCCAAAAGCCGACTCGTCAAACGCTGCTCGGCCCATTCAAATACAATTTGGCCCGGATCAAACTTAACCGCCACCGTACTGCTGCTGCCCCGATCGAGCATCTTAATCACCTCTTGCAGCGCCTTAGCTGGAACCGTCACATCCAACTTCGGCAATGCCCCAGACACATCATCCGGATGGGCCACCGTCTGCACCACCGCCAACCGATGCCCATCCGTCGCCGCAAACTCTAGTCCATCATCTTGGACACTCAAATGCACACCCGTCAGCACTTGCTTTGTCTCGTCACCGCTAGCTGCAAACAACGCACTGCGCAACCCTTCAATCATCGCTTCTGCCGACAACTGCGCCGAATCTCCATCCACAATCGTTGGCAATTCAGGAAACTCTTCGGCACCTAGGCCGCGCATTTGATACTTACCCGACGCATATTTCAGCGTCACCAAAATTCCACCATCATCCTGATTGTCCGCACCATCATCTAACGCCAATTCACCTTCCGGCAACCGGGACACAATGTCACCCAAAAGCTTAGCGGGAATTGTCAGTGTTCCACCTGTTGTCACTTGTGCGGGGAAGCTAGTCTGAATTCCCAAACTCAAATCAAATGCAGATAAACTTACACGCTGAGTTTCCTCGTCTGCATTCAACAGAACGTTGGCCAAAATCGGATGACTCGGACGAGACGAAACGGCACGACTCACTAACGATAGATGACTACTGAGATTAGATTGGGTACAGACGAGTTTCATGGCAAAGTGAGGAATATAAAGTTGAACTGAGGTTGAACGGATCAAAATCCAGGATTAAACTGTAAGGGATTGTGGGCGATCTTGGTTGTGGAAAACGTGATCTTGATAGTCATTCCAACAGATATAAGCGATCGGCTGTGGAAAAGCCACCAAAACTCAAGCTAGAAAGGCTTTAGTATAATTAGGTATAACAAAAAATCAGAATTTAGCCCTAGTTTTCCACATCTAAATCGATTTTTTTCCACAGCTTTAATCACAAACTCAATCGCACTAATCAACAATGTCACATTATCGACTTAAAAACATAAGTAGAACAAATCAACTCTCAAGAGAGATCGCAAGTTAACTAATATTAAATCTAGCGATTACGGCCTTTATTTGTAGCTTGAACCCGATCGTTCAATAACCGTAACGTCTGAGCAAAATCCCGATCGGAAGCTTTAAGCTTTTCGATTTTTTCACAGCTATACATCACCGTCGTGTGATCTTTCCCACCAAACTCTTCCCCAATTTTGGGCAAACTAAGACCTGTATGATGACGCATCAAATACATCCCCACTTGACGGGCCATACTAATCTCACGTCGTCTAGATGTCCCTTTCAAATCAACAGACGGAACGTTAAAGTGATCAATAATCACATCGAAAATCACATTAGGTGACACATCAATCTTCTCCATTGGTGGATTCAGGACTGACACAATATTTTCAACAGTAAGTGGTAAACCTGCGATCGAAGTATAGGTCAATGCCCTAGTTAATGCGCCTTCTAGTTCACGAATATTTGAGGTATAAGTCGAGGCAATATATTCAATTACAGTTCGAGGTAAACGAATGTTTTCATACTCTGCCTTACGATGTAAAATTGCCATGCGAGTTTCTAAATCAGGCGGTTGAATATCGGCAATCAAACCCATGGAAAATCTAGAACATAGTCGTTCCTGTAATCGAGGAATTTGATTCGGAGGCCGATCGGAAGCCAGAACAACTTGTTTACCTGTTTCATGCAAGGTATTAAACGTATGAAAAAACTCTTCTTGAGTATATTCTTTACCTTCAATAAATTGAATATCATCCACTAGCAATACATCAACTTCCCGGTACTGCTCCCTAAATGCGTACATATTATCTTTACGAATAGCTGTCACTAGATCGTTTGTAAAGCGCTCAGTTGAGACATAGTAAATCCGCGCATCAGGATTTATTTCTAGACGATAATGGCCGATCGCCTGCATGAGATGGGTTTTACCTAAACCAACTCCACCACAAAGAAACAATGGATTAAATTCTTGGCCGGGAGACTCTGCAACGGCCAATGATGCGGCATGAGCCATTTGATTATTTGGGCCAACCACTAAACGAGAAAACACGTAACGAGAATTTAGTTCCGATCGACGAAATTCCTGAGCTGATGGTGGTTGCCACAATTGCACTGAAGGTTTGACGTTTTGAGAATTATCAATTGTTTTAGACGATGACTTTAAAAGTGTTGCATCGTCAAACTCAGTTGTTGGATCTTGATTAATGATTGAATTAACGAGCTTAACGTCGATCGGACGACCTGCAACATCCTGAACAGCCTGAAGAATTGTGGGTAAATAATATCGTGTCAACCACTTTTGGGCGAACGGATGTGGGGTCCGAATCATTAGACAATCCGCATCAAAACTCTCCACCACCGTTTTTGCGATCCAAGTATCAAACGTTGGTGGACTCATTTTCAGCTTCAACTTCTCAAGCGTCTGCGCCCATAAATCAGTTCCGACACTATCAGGAGGCATGATCCAGGATTCCGCGAGATTGGCTATAGATCAATTTACAGCAGTTTGCTGGATCACATGCAAATCGATCATGGGTCAAAAGTGAGCGTACACTAGAGTACTTGAGGAATTCGTGTATACTGTCATCCCTCGATTTGTGCCCTGTGACTAACTCTCCCGAAATCTTTGGCATTGACCCGTCTGAAGTCTTTCCTTTTGAATTAGATAGTTTTCAGCTTGATGCGATCGTTGCACTAGATATGGGCAAATCGGTTGTTGTCTGTGCGCCAACGGGTTCTGGGAAGACATTAGTTGGAGAATATGCAATTTACAGGGCACGCGAACGGAACCGTCGGGTTTTTTATACCACTCCACTGAAAGCCTTATCTAATCAGAAGTTCCGGGATTTTCGTAATCAGTTTGGTCAAGATCAAGTCGGTTTGTTAACAGGTGATACTTCGATTAATCGTGATGCTCCGATCGTTGTCATGACCACTGAAATCTTCCGAAACATGCTCTATGGAACAGCGATCGGTGAAACAGGTGGCTCAATGTTAGGAGTGGAAGCGGTGATTTTGGATGAATGTCACTACATGAACGATCGTCAGCGCGGGACGGTTTGGGAAGAATCGATTATTTATTGTCCGCCAGAGATTCAGCTTGTTGGTCTGTCAGCAACGGTGGCAAATAGTAATCAACTTACTGATTGGATCAACCAAATTCATGGGCCGACGGAATTAATTTATTCAGATTTTCGACCTGTACCGCTCCAATTTTCCTTTGTCAATCCTTTGGGAATCTTTCCACTCCTAGATGACTCTGGCACTGCCATCAGCCCAATGTTGAAGCCCAAAGGCGGAAAACAACGGCCACGCGGTTCAAATCCTAGAGGCGAAAAGCGACCCGAAGCACCTGCAATTTCCTTTGTGGTGTCAAAGCTGAATCAGGCTCAGATGCTTCCTGCAATTTATTTTATCTTCAGTCGTCGAGGCTGCGATCGGGCCATGGATGCTGTTTCAGGTCTTACATTGCTAACGCCTGAAGAGTCTGACAAAATTCAAGTCGAGGTCGAGGCATTCATCGATCGCAACCCCGAAATTGCCCGTGAAAGTCAGGTGAGTGCGATCGTTCGAGGCATTGCATCACACCATGCAGGCTTGCTTCCAGCTTGGAAAGCCTTTGTGGAAGAACTCTTTCAACAGGGCTTAGTTAAAGTTGTCTTTGCCACTGAAACCTTGGCCGCTGGGATTAACATGCCTGCGAGAACTACCGTTATCTCAACATTAAGCAAACGGACGGACGCTGGACATCGATTGTTAAATGGCTCCGAGTTTCTACAAATGTCAGGTCGTGCTGGTCGTCGCGGAATGGATAAAGTTGGCTACGTGTTGACCGTCCAGACCCCTTATGAAGGCGCACGGGAAGCGGCCAAACTCGCAACAGGTGGCGCTGATCCATTGGTCAGTCAGTTTACGCCGAGCTATGGCATGGTGCTGAATCTGTTGCAGGTTCACACTTTGGAGCAAGCCAAAGAACTAATTGAGCGAAGTTTTGCCCAATACCTAGCATCCTTTGCCCTCAAGCCTCAGCGTGCAGAAGTCGATCGGATTGAAGGTGAACTTACGGCCTTGAAAAAACGGGTTGCTTCGGTAGATTGGAAGCTTTTATCTCAGTACGAAAAACTGCAAGATCGGCAGCGCGAAGAAAAACGTCTGCTTAAAACACTTCAACTTCAAGCAGGCGAGGCACATGCGGATGAACTTGTATTAATGCTGCCCTATGCTTTAGCTGGAACCGCGCTTCTGCTCAAAGGCAACACCGTTCAGGTCCCCACTCCCATTTCCGCCGTACTCGTCACCAAACTTTCGGGTCCGGGCCAGCTTCCTTATTTACTTTGCCTGAGCCGGGATAACCGTTGGCGGATTGCTAGCATTGTTGATGTTGTTCAACTGCGTCCTGATATTCCTCGCTTAGAAGCAATAGATCGGCTTCCTATTCCAGATGATTTGATGCCGCGTCCCGGCCAGTCCCGTCGAGGCGATGACGTTTCCGCAGTACTGGCCAGCAAAATTCCCCAACTCGACTACGATACCGCTGAAACTCTGCCGCCTGAAGTCTATGCCCAGCTTCAACGGATGCAGGGAGTGCAGGCCAATATCGACAATCATCCGGTTCACAAATGGGGCGATCGAGCCAAAATCGTTAAGGCTCAGCGTCGGATTGAACTGCTGGAGGGAGATTTAACTGCCGTCACGTCTCAAATGGGCCGTCAGAGCCAGCGACATTGGAATGACTTCTTGGCTTTAGTTGAGTTGTTGCAAGAATTTGGGGCGTTGGATGGGTTACAGCCGACAGAACTCGGGCAGGCGATCGCGGCGATTCGAGGGGACAACGAACTATGGTTGGGGCTGGCGGTGATGTCGGGTGAACTGGATGATCTCGACCCACACCATTTAGCCGCCGTTTGCGCGGCATTGGTCACAGAAGCGGCCCGCCCAGATAGTTGGAGTCGATATGCGCTGTCTGAAACCGTAATCGAAGTTGTTGAAACCCTGCGTCCTCTGCGCCGTCAGCTTTTCCAACGTCAGCGCCGTCAAGATGTGATGATTCCTATTTGGCTCGAAGAAGACTTGGTTAGCATTGTGGAGCAGTGGGCCTTAGAAACCGAATGGGCAGAGCTAGCGGCCAATACCAGTATGGATGAGGGTGATATTGTCAGAATGATGCGGCGAACATTAGACATTTTGTCGCAAATTCCCTACGTTCCCCATGCCTCGCGTACCCTAAAGGATAATGCGGTGCGTGCGGTTCAATTGATCGATCGTTTCCCCATTAATGAGACTATTGAGTAAAGTACTCCCTGATAGTTTTGCAACTCTCCCTAGAGTTAAAATTCTACAAATTCCGCAATTAGATAAAAATTTTAAAAAATAACAATTTCATAATTAAGTATGAATTCCGTGTAAGGCCTGAGCGATCGCATTCGATAATTGCCTATACTTCACACAACGGAACGGAACTCCCCCCTGTTTCATGTTCCCTGATTGTCCGTCAAGGATAGGCATTGGCTACTGTGGATAACCTTGATATAAACTCTGCAAAAGTATTAGTGGTGGACGACCATCCATCTAGTCGTATGGTTGCATCTGCACTCCTTGAGGTGGAGGGCTACAGTGTTTTGGAAGCAGAAAATGGTCCATCGGCTATCGATATCGTTTTAGCCGAAGATCCAGATTTAATTTTGCTAGATATAATGATGCCGGGGATGGATGGCTATGAAGTCTGCCGTCGCCTCAAAGCCGATGACCATACACGCTTAATTCCAGTTGTTTTTGTCACAGCATTACACGATCGGCAAGCTCGGCTTTGGGGCATTGAAGCGGGCGGCGATGACTTTTTGATTAAGCCCTTTGACGAACTTGAGCTATCGGCCCGAGTCAAGTCCCTCGTTCGCCAAAAGCGGCTGAATCAAGATCTAGACCATGCCGAAAAAGTATTGTTTTCGATCGCCCGCACGGTGGAAAGTCGCGATCCCAATACGGGCGATCACTGCGAACGACTGGTGAATCGGGGCAAAGCGTTTGGTGAGTTTTTGGGCTTGTCTCGCAATGGGGTTCGCGATTTGATGTGGGGGGGGTATTTACATGACATTGGCAAAGTGGGGATTGCAGATGCCATTTTGTTGAAGCCGGGAAAATTTACTCCGGAAGAATTTGAAATTATGAAAACCCATGTGACGATCGGCGAATCCATTTGTCAACCCTTGCGGACCATGCGCGGTGTCACGCCAATTATTCGTCATCATCACGAGCGTTGGGATGGATCGGGCTACCCTGACGGTCTGAAGAGCAATGATATTCCCTATTTAGCTCAAGTGTTTCAGCTTATTGACATTTATGATGCGCTGTCCAGTGAACGGCCTTATAAAAAGAGCTTTACGCCTCAAGAATGCATTGACATCATGCAGGAAGAAGCCGATCGGAACTGGCGAAATCCAGTGTTGATGCAGTCCTTTGTGGAATTTATTTATGTTACTGAAATTAATAAACCGAATCGCGATATTTGGCTCGATCGCTATGTGAAGCGGACAGATCAACGGGTTGCGTCTTAGTCGGGGGGCTGACGGAAATCAATTCGATCGACAAGGTATACTGCCGAATGATGGTATTGGGTGAAGAATCGATTATGGTCGCGATCGCAATTTTGGCAGCCGGAAAAGGCACAAGAATGAAATCTACGCTTCCAAAGGTTGTCCACACCTTGGGACAAAAGACACTGGTAGAGCGGGTTCTGGATACTGCTCAGGGGCTGCAACCCGAGCGACAAATCGTGATTGTTGGCTATCAGGCGGATACGGTACGTCAGGTATTGACCGATCGTAGCGTTGAATTTGTTGAACAGACGGAGCAGCTCGGGACGGGACATGCAGCACAGCAATTGTTGCCAGCGTTGGCGGGCTTTACGGGGGACTTGATTATTCTGAATGGCGATGCGCCTCTGATCCGTTCAAGTACCTTAGAAAAACTGCTCAAAGTTCATCAAGAAAACGGCAATTCCGCCACCATTCTCACGGCCCAACTGACTAACCCTAAGGGCTATGGACGCGTGTTTTGTGATGCCAAGGGCTATCTAACTGAGATTATTGAGGACCGGGATTGCACCCCAGAACAACGGGAAAATCGTCGAGTTAATGCGGGTATTTATTGTTTTCGTTGGCCCGATTTAGAGCAAACGTTGCCAAAGCTAACGACGGAAAATGACCAGAAAGAATATTACCTAACCGATGCAGTGAATTTCCTCACTCCTGTCATGGTGATGGATGTGCCAGATGAAGCGGAAATCACGGGCATTAACGATCGTAAACAGTTGGCCGATGCCTACGCGATGCTGCAAGAGCGAATCAAAACGGAATGGCTTCTGAAAGGCGTGACAATCGTGGATCCTTCTAGTGTGACGATCGATGACACCGTAACGATCGCGCCCAATGCCATCATCGAACCGCAAACTCATCTGCGCGGCACCACCACGATCGGGGCGGGCAGTCGGATTGGCCCTGGAAGCTTGATTGAAAACAGTACGATCGGCGAAAATACGACGATTTTGTTTTCTGTGGTTATGGATAGCATCGTTAATTCGGGTTCGACTGTCGGACCTTATGCTCATTTACGATCGGCGGCGGTGGTGGGCGAAAACTGTCGGATTGGTAACTTTGTAGAACTGAAAAATGCTCAAATCGGATCCGGCACAAATGCAGCTCACTTGACCTATCTCGGTGATGCAACCTTGGGCACTCAGGTCAATATCGGCGCTGGAACCATCACGGTCAACTACGACGGACAGGCTAAACATCGCACTACTATTGGCGATCGGACCAAAATTGGGGCAAATAATTCCCTAGTTGCACCCTTAACGATCGGCAATGATGTGACGACTGCGGCAGGTTCCACGATCGTGGAACATCTCCCCGATGATTGCTTGGCTATTGCCCGTGCCCGTCAAGTGGTGAAGCCAAACTGGAAGAAGTCCTAATTTCTGGGTTTTTATTTGAACATTTTTCTCATGAGATGTACTGCATTTTTTGGTTTCAGATCCCAAATCAAGGCATGTAGACAGGAAATTTCAGCCTATATGCCTATTAGCTGCCTCTGTTCCTAGGTTGGACAGTAAGTTACCGTATCTTTTAAGTCCAAGATAATAAAACTTAGATGCTCCCTCAACAAGACAAGCCCTATGCAGAAGATCGAGACAGAAAATCTTTGGAAATCCTGCGGCAAACTTCGGATAGCCAATGGATTAACGATTATTTGGATTTAGCGAAAGAGTTGTTTGAATTTCTGGAGCTTCAATCTGGCGATCCTCGCTTAGTGGTCTCTCCACGAAATAAAGATAGGATTAGCATCTCTATTAATCAACGATGGGTACTTACA
>JANXNM010000305.1 GCA_025354065.1 Synechococcales cyanobacterium 340R_concoct_173_sub
CTCGCTAAACGACCGAGACGCTGATCAGCAGCATCCACAACATACCAGTTGCGGGGTGCATCTTGAGGGGGAAGGTAGGTTTTTTCCATTAGCCTGGGGTTCAAATAATAAATCAATCAGGAAATGTAGTCGGTAATGTCAAGGCAGGCTGAGCGTCGTACCAAGTCTCTATAGGAAAAGGATTGGGATCATATCCGACTCGTAACAGGCAAAGACCCTGAGGTGGAGCCGCGTATTTCACCTGATCCCGGCGCTCACAAGTCCAGAGTTCTGTAAAAGACTCAATACTGCGATCGCCTCGTCCCACTTGAACCAAAAGTCCAACCAAGAGACGCATCATTCCATACAAAAATCCACTCGCCTGAATCTCAATGGTAATAAAATCACCATGCCTGATACAGGAGGCATCTTGAACATCAACCCACGAATGCGGACGAACCGAACCCGATCGATGGAAAGCCGCTAAATGATGGCGACCAATCAAGGGCTGCAACGCCTTCTGAATAAGAATTTCATCCAAAGGAGCGTGATAGTAATGCCAAGACACTGACTTTGCAAACAAGTTGGGCGTGGAATTGGTGTAAAGCGTATAGCGATACCGCCGATAGGTTGCTGAGAACCGGGCGTGCCAATCATCAGGAACAGGAACAGCCGCACGGATTAAAATGTCATCCGGTAACCGACCATTCAAAATGCTCATCCATCGCGTCGCTGGAATGCAAGTCCAAGCATCAAAGTGAACGACCTGTGCCGCCGCATGAACGCCCGTATCGGTACGACCTGCGGCATGGGTGACGACCCGAGAACAGTTGAGGGCGGACCCAATAGCTGTCTCTAGATCCTGTTGAACACTTCTATAGTCTGGCTGACGTTGCCAACCATAAAATCGAGTGCCCAAATACTGAACAATCAGCGCAACACGTCGCTCCATACGCTCTTTTGAAGTTACCGTTAGAGTCTCCAACGGTTTTTCATAATTGCGTTTCGTCACGACAGAATTGGTCTCCACAGTCCTACACGAGTTCGATAATCGCCATTTGGGCGTTGTCACCCCGACGAGGGACAGTCCGCAAAATGCGAGTATATCCACCGTTACGGGTTTGGTAGCGCTCGGGCACTTGCTCAAAGAGCGCATGAACGAGTTGCTTGTCGTAGATGTAACCCAGAGCGGTCCGACGCGCAGATAGCGTGCCTTCTTTGGCTAGGGTGATCATCCGTTCTGCCTCGTTTCGCACAGCTTTAGCGCGAACTTTGGTAGTCGTGATTTTGCCATTACGAATCAGTTCGGTGGTCAGGGCACGAAGCAATGCCTTTCGCTGATCCGCTGGTTTTCCCAAAAGGGCAACCTTACAACGGTGACGCATGGTCTTGAACCTATTTCAAAAGTAAACAGTTAATGAGAGGGCCGATCTGCGATCAAAAACTCTGAATTCAACACTCAGAATTTTTAATTCAAAACTCGCCCTCAACAGGCATTTTGACTAGCCGCCTGCCTTAGCGGCTTTCTCTTTTGGGAGGGTAATACCCAATCGATCTTGCAAGGCTTCGACCACTTCTTCAGCAGATTTCGCTCCGAAGTTTTTGATTTCCAACAGGTCTTCTTGGGTGTAATCCAAAAGATCTGCAACGGAATTAATCTGAGCGCGCTTGAGACAGTTGTATGCACGAACAGACAACTGCAGCTCTTCGATGGGGATCTGACTTTCAGGATGATCCGTATCAACCTCGTCCGCATCCACTTCATCAAAGCGTGCATCCCGCAAAGGACTGAACAGATCGACCAAAATATTGGCGGCCTGAGCCAGTGCTTCTTGGGGTGTTAAGCTGCCGTTGGTCCACATTTCCAAAATCAGACGATCGTGGCCGAGCAATCCGCCCACCCGCGCATCTTCAACGGAATAATTAACCTTACGAACAGGCATGAATATCGAGTCGAGTTGCATGAAATCGATCGCTGCATTTTCATCAGCTCGAATTCTGTCTACTCCGCGATACCCCTTACCACGCTCAACTCGGAATTCCATTTCCAAAGTATGGCCGGCTGCAACAGTGGCAACAGGTTGACTTGGAGAAATGATTTCCACTTCAGCCGGTAAATCAAAACTTTCAGCAGTAATATCCGCTGGGCCTTGAACTACAAGCCGACCAATTTGAGGTTGGCCAGAGTAGCTTTTCAAAACTACCTTCTTCAAGTTGAGAAGAATGTCCAAAACATCTTCCCGTACACCCGGAATCGTCGAAAACTCATGGGCAACGCCTGCAACACGGACCGCCGTAATCGACGTTCCTTCTAGGTTCGCCAACAACACACGACGTAGCGCATTTCCCACCGTCGAACCTTGGCCGCGTTCGAGCGGCTCTAGGACAAACTTGCCATACTGACTTTGATCTTTATCGATGGTGGTTTCGATACAGTCAACTTGAAACTGTGCCACGGAATTCCCCCTTCCTTCACTCATAACTTGTTGCGAAAACTGTTACACCGTAGTGGCCTAGACGCTTGCCGTGCCCAGACACCGATGCAACAAACCTAAACGCGACGGCGCTTGGGCGGACGACAACCGTTGTGAGGAATAGGAGTGACATCCCGAATCAAGGTAATTTCCAATCCGGCACCTTGAAGCGCACGAATTGCAGTTTCACGACCCGATCCCGGACCGCTCACTAATACTTCGATTTGACGCATTCCTTGCTCTATTGCACGACGAGCTGCATTTTCAGCGGCAGTCTGAGCGGCAAAGGGAGTGCCTTTTTTAGCGCCCTTAAATCCACTAGAACCAGCCGATGCCCAGGAAACTGCTTCCCCTTGAACATCGGAGATAGTAACAATGGTGTTATTGAACGTAGATTGAATGTGCGCAACCCCAGTGGGGATATTCTTCTTAACTTTACGCGCACCAGTTCGGCGTGTAGGTTTAGCCATTTCTCAAGCGGTAGTGGGACATCGTGA
>JANXNM010000311.1 GCA_025354065.1 Synechococcales cyanobacterium 340R_concoct_173_sub
AGTCGGGAAACGAAGGAATTCTTCGGGGGCACAGAGTTTACGGGTCTTCTCTTGTTGGGAAATACTGGTGTTGCTTTTTCCTCCGCCTGTGCTGCGAGATTTGGTTTTGTATTCCAAATGTTCATCGCCGAGGTAGTCGGAGAAGGTTCGGGCAGATTCGTTCTCTTGGGGATTGAAGATTGCTTTCGTTCCACAACCTCCGAAAATGGCACGGGAGATTTCTCGGCCATAGGCTTTTTCCAGTTGCATCATCGTTTGGAAGCCTAGGATGCAGCATAGGCCATCTTCTCGGTTCTCATTTAGCCATTGAACGAGGTTGGGTAAGAAGAGCGATCGGAAATTGCCGAACTCGCCGCCGAAATTTCTTTGAAACCATTTCGCGCTTTCCAACCCGATGGCGTGATTATGTTCTCCGATATTCTCACTCCGCTTACAGGGATCGGCATTAACTTTGACATCGTTGAAGCAGAGGCCCCATTATCGAGTCTCCAATTCGCCCTCAAGCTCAAGTTGATGCGCTCACAGAGTTTGCTCCTGATACAGCAGTTCCATTTATCCGCAAAATTTTAAGCGCTATTAAAGAAGAAGTTAAGGATTAGGCGACAATTCTTGGTTTTGTAGGAGCGCCTTGGACATTAGCAGCGTATTCTGTTGAGGGTAAAGGCTCTAAGGATTATTCTACGATCAAGACCATAGCGTATAAAGAGCTAGCGATCATCCATAGCTTTTTGACCAAAATTGCCGAAATGATCGGTACTTATGTGATCCACCAGATTGAGTGTGGCGCTCAAGTGGTGCCGATGTTTGATTCTTGGGCAGGGCATCTCTGTCCAACGGATTATAAAACCTTTGCTCTGCCTTACCAAAAAATGGTTGTGGATAAGGTGAAGGCAAAATATCCCAACACACCAATGATTCTCTATATAGCCATTACTGATCTAGTGAGGTACGCTATTAATCAAAATCATAGTTTCAGTTTATAAACAGTTAATGCAGCCTTATTCATTAGACTTACGTCAGAAAATTGTTGATGCTTATGAGAAAGGTGATGTCTCGCAACG
>JANXNM010000315.1 GCA_025354065.1 Synechococcales cyanobacterium 340R_concoct_173_sub
GGCCATTAATAGACCTAGCGCTGCACCCGTTGAAGTTGGGCAAATCCCTGTACTATCAGCGTCCACTAGTCCCGGTTGCCGATCGATGACCGTTATGTCAAACCGATCGTCATTCGACAATTCGTAGGCGATCGTTGCGCCTACAATTCCACAACCGACAATCAAAACCCGCATTTCATCCTCAAATTTATAGCCTGAAAGCTTATCATCTGACTTAATAACCTACAAGCCACATGACCTAAAAATTAAAAACGCCACCCAATGGAGAGTGACGCTCTTCTTAAATTTTCATTAAAGGGCGATCGGATTAGCCTTTAGGCAAGGCTGCAAAGAATGCATCAATCGCTTTGTTCAGTTTAGTATATTCCTTCGCTGCGGCTTTATAGTCTTTGGCGATTCCAGCACGATCGATCGCACTGAGCGCATTAGCCAAATCTTTGGTTGCAGTTCTAGCTTGAGCTTGGGCTTCCGGATAAAGGTCTTGGGCGATGAATGCCATGGTGTTGCGCAAGTCGCCTAAAGGTCCATGGATAAAATTGCGTGCAAAGATAAAATCTTCTTTTTCGATCAATGCCTCTAGTTCAGGGAACCGATCGCGCAGGAGTTGAACTTGACTTGCGTAGGATTGGATTTCCGCAAGTTGTTCCGTTGAATAGGTCTGCGGTTTCGTTTTTTTCGGCTTTGCGTCTGCTGGATTGACAAAAGCGACACACAATACCATCACAAACGCAAGGGCAAGGGCCACGATAGACCGAAACTTAGATTTCATGACTGGATTCACTACTTTTAGACACAACAAGCTGGAACAATCCAAACGATCGGCTCCGTAATGAAGTGTATCAAAGATGAGGAACCTGACATCGCGATCCATCTGGAATGTTACACGTCGTTAGATTAGGCAGGAGAGTATTCAATTTCCGTGTTGGAGATTCTCCAATTTTGCATTCGACACTGACCAACCTTCCAATAAAAAACGAGCACCTTCATTAGCGAAGATGCTCGTTATCTCAAGTTATGAATCTATTCACGAAATCAAGAAGATTTAGAACGTGAAAGTTGTTCGGACAGTACCGATAATGGCACTATTA
>JANXNM010000018.1 GCA_025354065.1 Synechococcales cyanobacterium 340R_concoct_173_sub
GAGGGATTGATCGATAATCTGTATCAGGTGTCCAGGGAGTTATTTGTCCCGGTGATTCGACAATTCATCTTGAAAAATCACTCAGAATCCTTCTCAGCTTGACTCCCAGATCATCCTGTTTTTGTCAATGCGTAAGTCCTACCTCCGACGATACTGGCAACCTACTACGGAAATTACAGCTAACGTTCCCATCACCCGCCACAGATAACCTTTGTGTCATAACAGATCAACTTTCGATGGCGGTGTGCATGGGCCTTGTTATGCGACACCTAACGAGGAGATCATCCGTCTTCTGCCATTTCTTCGATGACGAGAGCTTCCATAAATTGCTTCAGATCGAAGTACATGGTGCGATAGGGATTCACAGGTGGCAAAGGATCGGTAGGAATGGCGAACTCAAACCCTAACTTCGTGTAGAAACCGGATGCGTCATAAGCAGGTTCAACGTCAGCATCATAGAGCGCATCGACGGTTATGAATCTCACGCCAATGATCGGTGTAACCTCGGTAATCACGTAGTCGATCGCCCAATCCATCAACCGAGTACCCAGTCCCTTCGTCCGGCGATCGACTGCCAGTAGACCAATCTTCACGGCAGGAAAAGTTTGATACTTCACACCTTCTTCGGCTAGCAAAGGATCTTCAACCTGCAACTTGTCGGCCAACAGCGTGATGTAGCCAGCTAACGCATCCCCAGTCCGAACGACCCAACATTGGCAGAGAAAGGCATCCGCTTCTCGGTGAATACGCCCCTGTTTCCAATAGGTCACAAATTCTCCTCTGACACAACGGAACCCCTGACCCAGTTGGCGAAGTTCGGGAGTCAAGGGTTCAATACTGACTTGGGAGAAATCAACTCCGTCAAACTTGCTGACATTAGCCATGCTTCTGAGCCTTACGGCGGGCAGCAATCCGTTTGGCCAGAGCAAGGACACGATCGTTAATGACTGAGCTACCAGAATCGATCGCTTCTAACAGCTTTTTGGCTGCTTCACCCGAAACGGGCTGGGACTGGGTATGGAGTGGATACTTCATAGAAGAATTCAAGTAACTTTCAATACATCATAGCAAACAGAAAAGCAAGATGGACAGCCCTACACCTAAATTTTTTGTACTAGCCACGGGGCAGCGATCGCAAAATTCAAAGCAAAACTTCCAATACATTTCTATCACTAAGCGAAAACGCGGATTACTTTGCGGATTACTTTGTCCTTCCTGAAAGCTCATCAAACAATAAAGCTATTCCAAGAAATGCTGTAATTCCGCCACCAATCATGAAAATCATCATCATTCTGTTTACTGATTCAAGATCCGTCGGCCTATCTATGGCAAGTTGTAGTTTCCATCCCCAATCCCCATAACGCACCGCAGCGGACAAAATGGCAACCATACCCCCTAGTAGAAACAGGAAAGAGCTGGGAGGCTTAGAACCTTTCCCTGCAAGTCCTCCCTTGATGCTTTTCGATTTAAATACGGCTACAATTCCGACAATTATAATAACTAACATTAAGCCAACCATAAATCAGAAAACTCCTAAATCTAATTACCCTATGAAATATTACTCTATAAGATTTGCGAGCATAACGTTCCCAATCACCCGCCGCCGACAACCTTGAGATTCTACCGATAAAATTTTCTCGGTCGGTGTGCATCGTTCCCAATCACCCGCCGCCGACAACCTTGAGATTCCACCGATAAAATTTTCTCGGTCGGTGTGCATTGGGGTTGTTATGCGGCATCACAACTAACTAATCCTCTACTCCAGAATTTGAGCCATCTAGAAGATCAATTAGTGGCTTGAGATCGAGATACATCGTGCGATAAGGCGTTGAAGGTGGCAAATTCTCCTCAGCATTCACAAATCGGAACCCAAACTTTTCGTAGAATCCAGAAGCATCATAGGGCGGCTGCTCATCTAGATCATAGAGCGCATCCACCGTGATGAACCGAACTCCGATCGTGGGCGCAATTTCCCCCGCAACATACTCGATCGCCCACTCAACTAACCGACGACCTGCCCCTTTTGCGCGCTTGTCGGCTGCCAGTAAACCAATCTTAATCGCTGGAAAAGTCTGGTACTGAACCCCTTCATCAATCAAAATCGGTTGATCGACCTCTAACTTATCCGCAATGAGAGTCATGTAGCCAGCCAAGGCATCGCTGGAACGTACAATCCAGCACTGACTGATACGAGCATTAATCTCTCGTTGGATCCGTCCTTGTCGCCAATAGGTTACAAATTCTCCTCGCGAACAACGAAACCCCTGTCCTAACTCGGGTAACTCAGGCGTGACTCGTTCAACGGCAACCTCAGCGAAGTCAACCCCAGCAAACTTACTACTGGGTGGCATTCTCAGACTTCCGGCGACGACGATCGGCAATCTTCTTCATCAGAGCGAGGGCAACTTCATTAGCAAGATGCCCGCCGCTCTGGATAGCTTGGGTTAACTTGACAGCTTCGCTACCAGAAACAGGTTTTGATACCGTATGGAGAGGATATTTCATAGGATTAGTGGTGAACCAACCCTAGTATAGCAAGCCTTTAGACCTTCTGCGTCCAGGCGACACCGCCCATGACGATTCCTGCGATCGCATTGAAGCCTAACCCAGCCCTCGCCAAACTCCCTTCTTCCATACTGGAGAACAGGACAATACTGAGAACCGTAATCACGATCGACCCAATTCTCACGCCTTGCCAAAATTGACGTTTCATTGCTGGGGCATTTTCTGGATTCCCTGGGATGATTGCCGCATGAATGATGGCAACAATCCAAAGCATGAATCCATAGCAAAACCAATTGAGTGGATTTCCGCCTTTTTCACTGGCAAGCATTGCTGGTGCAAGAGCCAGAAGTGCCATAAAAATCGGCATAGCAGGTCCAAAGATCAACATCATCAAACCGATGATGACGCATCCAGTAATGAGGAGTGCAGGATTTGCAGCATCAATATTAGTGCTGGAATTGGATTGAGAATTTCGAGTCATAATTTCAGATGAATGAACTTTACAAAATCTGGACTGTAGCGATCGAATCTTGAATATTCGCAAGTTTAGATTGGACATGCTCTTGGAACATCGCAATTCCACCCCTGGAATCCCAAGCGTCTTTGAATGTAGGCAGATCTTCTAGCTTCATCACATTGCCACCTTGGAGATTGAGAACTCCTGGGTAGTCAAAGATGATGTCGGCTTTAGTTGATGGAGGTGGGTTAGTACTGCCGATCGCCCACACCACTTCAACAATGCGGTAAAGATTGTAATCACCTTGCCAGTCTTCACGTTCAGCCTGACGATTGAGGACTTTGACAACGTGTGTGACATAGCCAAGCTGACGAAGCAGAATCAAGTCACCTCTTTCCAGCCTATTCGCATTGGCTTCATCATTTCTCCAAGCCAATTTGAACAATTCGCCTTTTTTAAACTCACAGTAAGCCCATCCATCGGAATCTTTTACATTTTTTGTCCACTGGAGACGTTCTAAATTCATCAACTCTTTCACCGGGTAATTGAAGCCGCATAACGTTCCCAAGTAGCGGCTGTGAACCACACTACATCTACTACATATCAACTTCACCAGTCCGCTGCCTTGGGCTTGTTTTACGACAACGCAACACACGATCTTGATTCAAGTTTTTAGTCAGGATTACTAACTCTTTTTCTTGGTACTGGATCATAGCGACTAGAGTGATTGAATGGATTACATCGACAGAGACGATTAGCTGTAAGCCATGTTCCTCTCAAAAGACCATGCCTTTCAAAAGACTCAATTGCATAGTGAGAGCAAGTTGGCGAAAACCGGCAGAGTGATGGCAAGAGTGGAGATATCAGGATTTGATATAATCGGATAATCTTTATTATTAGTTGAGCAGCTCTTATTTTCATGTTAAGATTTTCGATGGTTTGAAGTGTGATAAATTTCCTCTTATTTTAGAAGTCTATTTAACCTGATTTAGGGATGAACTACACACAATTCTGGAAATTGCAAATCTTTAGACCGACCATATATTTGAATAATCTACCTACTTGCGGCCAGAGTCAGGGAAATCACTAATTCTGAAATGCTTACGATTCAGAACTACTTAGCCATTGAGAAAACTATCACCGCTGCAAACGATATGAACATTAGAGGCGCTAATATAGCCCCAGCACCTGGAAACATTGCACCTAGTATCGCGAATAAAACTATAACGCCACAACATCCTTCTCCTGGACTAGTTCCATTACTACTACCACCTCTAGGTTGGGGAGGGTAAATGTTATCAAACTAGTCTTTCTGAATTTTTTCATAGGCAACTTTACAGGCATTAGAACAAAAATCTGCTCCAAAGAGACTGCCAAATTCTTCGCGACAAAATATACACCTAGACATGATTTACCTTCCAACAAAAATGTTTAACTGTGATTTAAGGCAACTAACAAATCAATTAATAACCCTATCTGATTCTCATGGTGCCCTTATTCCGCAGAAAGGCATCATCTAAAAACTCATCGATTTCACTTCTGATAAGGCGTTTTAACCAGGATTAGCTTGAAAGGTAGATAATGCAGCAATACTTTACTGTAGAACAATTAGTAGGTGGAAAATTTCCACATATCTACCTAAATCAGGGGTGATAGGCAGAAAATTTCCGCAGATCCCCTAAGGCAAAAGAAGAATCTTTCCACCTATTCTCCCACTATACGAAGAAACACTGAATTTGTCAGCCTATCCCACCATGCAAAATTCGCCAAAGAAAAAGGTTCTAGACCAAGCACAGAATCCGCCTAAAAAGCTTCTAGACCAAGTTCATGGCGTCATTCGCCTCAAGCATTACTCTTATCGCACAGAAGAAACTTACGTTCAGTGGATCCGTCGATACATTCTATTTCACAACAAGCGTCATCCCAATGAAATGGGAACCCCTGAAATCGAAGCCTTTCTGACTCACCTTGCGATCGACGGACAAGTCCCCGCCTCAACCCAAAATCAAGCCCTCAACGCAATCCTCTTCCTATACCGCCACGTTCTCCAACAAGAACTTGATAGCCGCATTGATGCCATCCGAGCAAAACGTCCCACTCGCCTTCCTGTTGTCTTATCACCCGAAGAAGCCCGCGCCATTATTCAACAAACCTCCGGTATCTATCGCCTACTACTTCAACTCCTTTACGGAAGCGGATTACGTCTTCGAGAATGCCTAGAACTTCGGATCAAAGATATTGACTTTGCTCAAAACCAATTGATGGTCCGATCGGGCAAAGGCGGGAAAGATCGCATCACCCTATTTCCAAAAAGCACGGTCGAACCCCTTCGCATTCATCTTCAACAAGTTAAACTCATTCATCAACAAGACCTCGAACTTGGCTATGGCGCAACGGTTTTGCCCTTTGCCTTCGATGGTCTTTGACCGACTAACGTCAACGTAAATCCCCCAGTGCCGACAAGCAATGGGTCTGGCAATATGCATTTCCATCTTCGACTCGATGCAAAGATCCCAGAAGTGAAAAACTTATTCGTTATCATCTCCATGAAAGCGGATTACAAAAAGCCGTCAAACAATCCGTTCGAGCAGCCCATATCCAAAAACGAGTCACTTGCCACACCTTCCGCCATTCCTTCGCCACCCACCTATTACAGAGCGGCTACGACATCCGGACGATCCAAGAACTCCTTGGTCACAGCGATGTAAAAACCACTATGATTTACACCCATGTCCTGAACCGGGGTGGCCGAGGTGTGATTAGCCCCCTTGATATCGCAAGTTAAACATTCGAGGGGTGATCGCGATCGTTCTTTAACAATGATCGATCGTCTTCGCCAACAGATTTATCCGCAAATGAATAAGTTTGTTGGCGAATTTGTGGAACCTCAAATAATTATAGGGGGCAATTACAAGGGGCGATAAACGCGGTAGTTGATGTTGGGGAAGATGTTATCGATCGCCTCCACCTTTTCCAACCAACCTGAATCGATTTTTCCAGCCCGAATATCCTCGTATAGCTTATTAAACCGTTGGACATGGGATTTTGTTCGCCGCACTGCATAGGGCACCATTGTTCCGGTGCGCATAATGAATGCCCAATCCGACGACTGCGCCAACAACACTTCACGAGAGGCCTGATTCAGCGCTTTCCATTGCAACTCGTCTTCTGGTTCCATGCGTGATAAATCGATCATCCGCTCTGCAATTTTATGCAAA